>JANMTN010000181.1:0-3483 GCA_031390685.1 Desulfobulbaceae bacterium | reverse complement strand
CAATCGTTATTGAAAACAGTCACGTGAATATATCCCACTATGGAACTATTGTGCTGGCAATTCCCAATAACATAAATCTGCGCGATGTGCTGACGCGGCGGCATGAGGAACTGCTGAACATTCGACAGGGGAAAGAGATTGAGCGCAGCGGACGAGTGTGTTACGAGGAACCGCCGGCAACCCTGCTGCTGGGTCCCGATCAGGCTGGAAATTTTGTTTATCAACAGGAAGAGTATCCATTCACCATCACCCTGAAAAGGGCCCAGAATGTGGAATTAACGATAAAGGGGGATGAGCGGACGAATGGCCTGGTCGTCCTGTCCGGCATGGCGGCACTTGACTGCCAGCTGTTTGAATATGAAAATAAGGAGGGAACGGAGTACCTTTTTGGGACGGTGTGTTGCCCCGCCCTGATCGAAAAATTAGGCGAGGGCATGGCAATTATCAGTGACGAAAGAGAGGGTTTGAATCAGAAGAATTCATTTGTGGAGGTTTTTTCCCAGGCCGTCAGCAGCACGATCGCGCCCTATGTGTTGGCGGAGCAAGAAAAACTGAAGCATCTGGAGCGTGCCACCACCTCTGGCCGGACCAGTCATATGATCGAGCACTTGCTCCAACGCATGAGTCGGGCGGCGGTTCAAGACCTGGGTATCATCCTGCCGCCGCAGCCGGAATGGGAAGCCGGCGCGCCTGTTGAGGCGGAACCACCGGCGGCGCTCCGTTTCACCACGCCCTTTTATTATCGCCGGCTCAACCATCCTTTCCACGCTGCCTTACTGATTGATTCCGGGCAATTTTCCGGTGACGAGGTATTAACCTTCACCTATGCGTTACCCGATTCCATGCGTATCGAACCGGCGCCGACAATGATTCCGGTTCGCGAGTTAAACGATACGCAGCGGATTGAATGGACGATCGTAGGCGATACGGCAGGAGATCGGGGGGAGATCAATGTGCGGGCAGGGGCATATTGGGCCTGGTGTGAGATTGTTGTGGCGGAGGATGCCTCCCATCACAGCCGCGGCAGATCCCACCATGTCGTAAAAAAAGGGGTGCCGCGGGATCATGGTGTGGCTATGTTCGTTGGTTATGAATTCCGCAACCTGAACAACGAGCTGGACCGGGCGGTATACAGCGCCAAGGAGCGGAAAATCATTATCAATACCGGTGCGCCGACAGTACAACTGTATGTTGATGGCCGTGGACATTTCCGTGATTCCGCCAGACTGCTCCTGGCCGAACTTTTCATGGATGTGATTTCTGATGAGTTGGCTCGATGCTCGGTAGAAAAATCAGGCCATAAAGGTGATATCAAGGACTATCACGCCGCCAAACAGGATATCATTCGCCGATACGGCAGTGAGATTCATCTTTCTTTCCTGAACATCTGAAGATGGCGTAAGGGGATATAATGCCGTCAACATCTTACCATCCAGACATAGGGCCGAAATAATGGGCTGCTCCAATAGCAAAACAGGGACACAACTATTCCATGAAATAGGACTCTTGCTCCTGCTCACCACCCCAGCCTATGGCGCCGAGACCGGAAAAATTGCAATCAGTAATTTTGCAAGTGCCGGCCTGACAGGATGGGAGGAAAAGAGCTTTTCCGGGAAGACCGATTATCAAATTATAAAGGAAGGAAAAGAAACAGTCGTCAAGGCCGCCAGCCAGGCGGCGGCATCCGGCCTGTTCAAAAAAAAACGCATCGACCTGCAACAAACCCCCTATCTGAACTGGCGATGGCGCGTTGACAAACCCCTGCATTCGCTCAATGAAAAGATAAAATCCGGCGATGATTATGGGGCGCGGGTCTATGTGGTCGTTGACGGCGGACTGTTCTTCTGGAACACCAAGGCCATTAATTATGTCTGGGCCTCAGCCGTCCCCACCGGGGAGAGCTGGCCCAACGCCTTTGCCGGCAAAAGCGCCATGATGCTTGCCCTCCGTTCATCCACAGACACGACGGCAACCTGGTACCAGGAAAAACGCAATGTCGCCGCCGATCTCAAAAAGTTTTTTGGAACAGAGATCAGATACATAGATGCCGTAGCCATCATGACCGACACCGACAACAGCGGCCAGCAGACAACCTCCTATTATGGCGATATCTTTTTCACCAGCGACTGATGGCTGGCCTTGTGAACAGAGTGAAAAATATTTTAAAAATCCTGCATGGATTCGGTATATTACTGTTACTGGCACTACCAGGATGCGCCTTTATAGACACAGGTCCCTCGCCGATCAGCACTCCAGCAACTGCCTATTTCCCCGCTCGGGGTTCGTCTCTGCTCGCCCGCTTTGCCCCTGTCTTTCTCGTTGAAAACGATCATATCCCCCACAATCGTATCGGCGCCCCGGTCGCGTGGAAAGATCAGGAAGGCACAGTCCATATCTCTATTGATCCGGATCAACCCGCATTTTACACCGAGCAGGTTCCCTTTCAGACCGAGAACGGGACATATACAAATCTGATTTACAGAATACATTTCCAGGAAACCCCCTTTGGCCTGTCTCCTTTTTATCTGACCAGCGGCAAAAATGTGGGTCTGCTCGTGATTGTCACCATCAATGCGCAGAAACAGCCAGTACTGATCTCCAGTGTCCACACCTGTGGCTGCTATCTCGCCTTTACCCCCACATCTTTTTTGCCGCAGGAAGCCTTTCCTGCCGGCTGGAACAAGGAGTCTCAAAAGATATACGGGGAATCGCTCCCGGGAATATTAACATTGACGACCGACCAACCTCATGATGGCCGGACACCGAGAACAGTTGTGGCAATCAGGGCCGACACCCACAGGGTCATGGGAATTATCCAGGAAGAGGAGGTGAAATTAACCGGAAGATACCAGGCAGTCATCACGCCACTCCTCCCCATGCAGGCCCTGCAGGCTATTGCCATTGAGGGAACAACAACCTCCTTTTTTGAAACGGAAGGGGCAAGAAAAGGTTATGTCAAAGAAAGTTTCAAACCCCGGGAACGGCTTTTCATGAGCTGGTGGACAATGGACTGGTATATTGGTGAAGACAAGGCCTACGGCCCTGCCGATATTACCGGCACCACTTTCTATACCAGCGTCAAATTCTGGGCGCGCGACCACTCAGATCTGGGGAATTTCCCTCGATTCCTTCGCTACTGGGGTTGGAATCTCTGAGCGCCACTCATTTTCCACGCATCCACCAAAGGAAATTGCCCCATCCATTCGTTTTACCATTGCATTCCTGCCAAAAAAGCCTATTGTATTTCGTTTCCTCTCTCCCCATAGAATTATGCCTTGCAACAAATCCAGGACAACAGGTAAAAGAAACCTTTTGAAATATCATGAGTAAACAGCTTGAACAGGAAGTCGCGAAACGACGCACATTTGGCATCATCAGCCATCCGGATGCCGGAAAGACCACCCTCACCGAGAAGCTCCTCCTCTTTGGCGGCGCCATCAATCTGGCCGGGGCCGTCAAGTCACGCAAGATAGCGCGACGTGC
>JANMTN010000221.1:0-11980 GCA_031390685.1 Desulfobulbaceae bacterium | reverse complement strand
TTCGAATAGTTACCTAACAAGTCGCTGCAAGGGACCAGCGGGCAGCGTGGTTTTTCAAAGTTCAATCTTACTGCCAAAGACTTGGGTAAATCAAAGTTCAGTTTTGTAAATCCCGCTGGCCCCTGAGCTCAAACGTTGGGTGTGTGGAAAATATGCGTAATATATCAACTAACATGAATGAGAAGAAAACAATAGGGTCAAAAACAATAGAAAAACAATAGAAAAACAATAGGGTCAGGCTTCCAAGTTAACAAGTTTAAGCAGGCGAGTTATGTTCCTTCACCATGGTACGCAAACCACGCATTCACTTTCCTGGTGGACTCTATCATGTTATCTTCAGGGGCAACAGAGGGCAGGATATTTTTCTGACCGACGCTGACTACTTGTTGCATCCCATGTGATTATATATCAATATGAAGTTGGCCGTTGTTTCGTGCCCGTGAAGTTATACACCATCTGATGAAGACATTTCCGCAGAAGCAAAATTCATGAGCCAAGTTCACCCGCTTGCCAGAGCATCGCCTCTGTCCACCCAGCAATCCGCAAACAAACGGTATGGTCGAACGCTTCAATGGCCGCATCAGTGATCTGGTCCAACAAACCCGCTTCACCTCGGCAGCCGAGCTGGAAACCACCCTCTACAAATATCTGGCTGTTTATAACCACCACATCCCGCAACGTGCCCTGAGTCACCAAACTCCCTTCCAGGCACTGAAAAAATAGCAGAAAGAAAAACCAGAATTATTCGTCAAACACCTTTACAAACAGACGGGACTTGACACAAATAATCCTATTGGGATTATAAAGGGGAATAGAAATTGATCGGCAAAACCACCGAAATACGAGAACATCCATCTATCAGCATCCGCATGTTGAAGGTTTTTTTCCGGTAATCTTGGCGAGCCAACTGTTGAGAATGTAGCGCACGCAGCCGCAGCCATCATCGGGATTGACAAAGATGGCCCCGACAGGGCAGTTTCTGGCACAGGCCCCGCATTCCATGCAGACATCATAATCAACGATTGCCGCCTTTTTTTCAATACACTTGAAAACCCTATGCGGACAGACAATCTCGCACATTCCGCAACCGATACAGGCCGCCTGATCGAGTTTGAGAATCGCTGCACCATCCATGTATCTGAAATCTTTCATGGTCTTCTTTCTTAAAGAAAAAATGGACCGGCCAGCCAGCAGAACAGGCCAAGCAGGACAAAGACGAGCTGTATGACCAGGCCCTGGCGCATTTCCATTTTCACCCCGGAAAGCGAGGTATAAGGGGTGGAGCCGGTGAAGTTCATGGCCAGAAAGGAGCTGACGCTCATGGCCCATAAAACCATGCCGGTCACAGCCGTCCAGCCGACAGAGGGCAAAAACCGTAAAACAGTGAAAATGCCGACCGGAATCCCGATGAGCATCCCTTTGATCCAGAACTGCCTACCCGGTATCCAGGGCAGCAGGAGTGGGACCAGAACCGCCCCGGCAAGGACGCTCAGAATCGTCACGATGGCGATGCTTCCGCCTCTTTGCAATGCCCGGTCCAGCGAATAGATATCGGGGCCGAAACCGGAGAACAGTATCAGGCCGACCAGGGTGAGAACAAGCGGTTTCAGCAATAAAAAAATTTCCACCGGGATCAAAACAGCGCGTTCCTTCACGTTGAAGGTGACGCTGCGCATGGTCTCGTCTGCCGTTTTGCCGCTCGCCAGAAATGCCCTGATATCCGTGGCCCTGATCGGACCGAATGTCCCCTTGAAACCGCAGGCAGTTTTCAGCTTCAGGGCAGAGACCCCAGGGGCGCCACATTGCGGAAGAATGAGTTCACGGTGATTAACCACTTCCATAAGTCTTGCCCGCTGAACCTGGTAGACTATCTCTTCAGTGGAAAATGTTCCTTTACCGGCGGCGCACCAGACGTTGATGCCCCTGGTATCAACCACCAGTATCCACACATCCATGCCACCCAGCTCCTGGCGCAGGGCATCGAATGTCAGTTTGTAATTGGCGGTAACCAGGACGGGCGAATCGCCGGTTGGCCTGCCGACACAGTACAGGCCGGGCGTTAGGGTGTACTGATCACGCTGAATACCGGTTCGCGCTCCGATCGTCCCTCTATGATCAGCGCGACTCAAGATGGCAGCGACCTGCGGCACCGGGCCGGCCGATGAATCAATAAAACCGCTGACAAAAGGAAAGATGGCGTATCCTGCCCGTTCATGCTCCCCGGCCCGGGGTTCCGTTTTTGGGCCTCAGCAGACCCCGGCATCGACTTCCGGCGGCGGGGTAAAGGGATTCAAACAGGATGCAGGATTTTTCGTTTTCGATAAACTGGAAAGGGGCTGGAATGATTGGGTCATGATCGTGATAATTCCGGTTGAGTCAGTAGAAGATTATTTAACTATCCTGGCAGCCAGAAACTCGACAAAGAGATCGCTGTCATTCTGCACCTGGCAGACCCGGTAATCCCGCAGGCCGATGGCCCGTGCCATCTCCTTATACTCAATGGCCAGCTCCAGGTCGGTCTCGGAATTATCGATGGTAAACGAGAGGGGATAAACAATCACCTTCTCACCAGCCAGTCTCTTCAACGTTGTGTCGAGTGATGGTTCCAGCCAGCGCATGGGGCCGACCTTGGACTGATAGGCCAGATGAAACCCCTTGAAATTCAGTCCGGCCTCCGGCAGCAAGGCCTTTAAGATGGCAACATGTTCCCTGATCTGCCCCTCGTAAGGATCATGGGCGGCAATCTTCTGCGGCAGTCCATGGGCGGAAAAGATCAGTTGATAACTGCTGTCCTGATACTGCTCGCGGATCCGTTCAATAATCGAGGCGTTAAACAGGGGATCATCGAAATAAGGGCCGATTTCCCTGACCTTCGGCTGCTGGCCTTGACTCTTCAGCGCGCGATAGACATCTTCAAGACTTGACCGGGTGGTGGTTGAAGAATAATGAGGATAGAGGGGGATGAGGATCAACTGGTCAAACTTTCTTTCGGCAAAAAGATCTGCAGCCAGGGGATGGGTATAACGCATGACCGGGAAAACCGTCACCCCGGTTCGCTGTTGCAGTTTCTCCACCAATCGCCCGGTATGCTCATAGATACGACTGCCGTGGATCAGCTCATACTTCCGCCATGTTTTTTTATAACGCAGGGTTGAGATGAGAGGGGCAAGAAGATAACGAACCGGCGAACGGATGATATGCCTATCACTGAACATATTGAACAGAAAAGACCTGAGCTCCTGTTCCGACCGCGCCCCACCCATGTTGAGCAGCAAAATTCCTTTCATGCTCTGTCCTCAGTTATTTGTCTTCTGTTCAGCCCAGGGCCACATCAAGAACCATCATCACCGTAAAACCTGTCATGGTGGCCATGGTGACCAGATCGATATGGGCCTCATGGCGCTGAGAGGTTGGAATCAATTCCTCCACCACCACAAAGATCATGGCTCCGGCGGCAAAACAGAGGGCGTACGGCAGGAGGGTCTGCATCTGCATGACAAAAAGTGCGCCCAGCACCCCAGCCACAGGCTCAACCATACCTGATGCCTGGCCCATAACAAAACTCTTCATCCGCCCCATCCCCTCTCTTCTCAGGGGCATGGCCACCGCCGTTCCTTCTGGAAAATTCTGGAGACCAATCCCTATGGCCAGGGCAACAGCCCCACCAATGGTGGCGGCAGGAAGACCGGCCGCCACCGCCCCGAAGGCCACACCCACCGCCAGTCCTTCCGGAATATTATGGAGGGTAATGGCCAGGACCAGTAATGTGCTTCGTTGCCAGGAAGTCTTGATTCCCTCACGCTTATTCATCGCCAGACCTGGATGGAGATGGGGAAGAACGGCATCGGTCAGGCGCATGAAGATGCCGCCGCCCATGAATCCGATCGCGGCAGTCAACCAGGGACTAAGCCCCATCTGCCCGGCCATGTCAATGCCTGGCGCCAGCAGCGACCAGAAGCTGGCGGCAATCATGACCCCGGCCGCAAATCCGAGCATGGCATCCATAAAGCGCTGATTGATACCCTTGGTAAAAAAAACCAGCGCCGCCCCGGCCGCAGTTACCCCCCAGGTAAAAATGTTGGCCAGCAACGCCTGCATGACCGGATCAAATTGCTGTATAAAACTGATCATTGAGTGTTCCCCGCCATTGCATCCTCCAACCAACCTCATCCATAACAATCACATCCACCGCACCCTTACAACTATTCTTACCAGATGCATTCAAATAAAAAAAGGGGAGCCAGATGGCTCCCCTTTTTTTAACTATACAACAACGGCTAATGTTTACAGTTTAAAGAGCAGATCGCTGTAGGTCGGTACCGGCCAAAGGTCACTGGGCAGGATCGCCTCCAGGGCATCAATGTCAGCGCGCAGGGTTACTGCCGCCGCCATTACCTTGTCGCGGTAGGCCGCAGCCTGTTTCTCCACCTTGTCATGACCTTGAGCCTTCTTGGTCTCATCCTCAAGTTTTGCCACCTTCTTGCTGGCCGCATCAAGATGTTTGGACACCTGCTCCAGCAGTTCCTTCTGGACCGTCCCCAGCTTTCCGGCAACAGCCAGAGAGGCCCCGAGCTCGGTCACGAAACGGATGGCGGCAGGGATATACAGGCGCCGCGTCATCTGGATCGCTGTCAGGGCCTCGATATTAATATGTTTGGCATACTGCTCCACATAGATATCATAACGGGAATGCAGCTCATCCTTGGAAAGCACATTGTACTTGCCAAAGAGTTTGATCGCCTTGGGAGTAACAAAGGCCTTGAGGGCATCCACGGTGTTGCGGACATTGGGAAGGCCACGTTTCTCAGCCTCTTTAACCCAGTCTTCAGAATAATTATTGCCATTGAAGATGATCCGGCCATGCTTGGTCATGACCTCGGTCAGGATGGCCAGGATCTCCTTATTCACATTCTTGGCTTTTTCCAGACGGGTGGCGATTTCATCAAGGGCCTCGGCGGCGATGGTATTCAGCGCCACATTGGGACCGGCAATGGACTGGGCGGAACCGACCATGCGGAACTCAAATTTATTGCCGGTAAAGGCAAAGGGCGAAGTCCGGTTCCGGTCCGTATTATCCTTGGGCAGTTCCGGCAGGGAATCAACCCCGATCTTCAAGGTCTGACAGACGTCTGACTTGCAGATCTTCTCACCCTTGGCCAGTTTCTCCAGGACATCCGACAGCTCATGGCCGAGGAAGACGGAGATGATCGCGGGCGGGGCCTCGTTGGCGCCCAGGCGATGATCATTGCCGGAGCTGCTGCAGGTGGCGCGCATGATGTCAGCATGGGTATCCACCGCCTTGAGCAGGGCGGAGAGGAAGATCAGGAACTGGGCGTTATCCTCAGGGGTCTGGCCCGGCTCCAGCAGGTTGATGCCGTCATCAGTGGAGAGTGACCAGTTGTTGTGCTTACCGGAACCATTAACCCCGGCATAGGGTTTCTCATGGAGCAGACAGACCATGCCATGACGGATAGCCACCTTCTGCATGGTCTCCATGACCAGCTGGTTGTGGTCAGTGGCGATGTTGGTAGTGGTGAAGACCGGGGCCATTTCAAACTGGGCCGGGGCCACCTCGTTGTGCTTGGTCTTGGAGGCAATGCCCATCTTCCACAACTCGATATCCAGATCCTTCATGTAGGCGGAAACCCGATCCTTGATCGCGCCAAAGTACTGGTCTTCCAGCTCCTGACCTTTGGGAGCGGGGGCGCCAAAGAGGCTGCGCCCACAGGTCATCAGGTCAAGGCGCTGCTGATAGTATTCCTCATCAACCAGGAAATATTCCTGCTCGGCGCCAACGGTTGACATAACGCGGCTGGAAGTGGTGTTACCAATGGCCTTGAGCACCCGCATGGCGTGTTTGGCCACGACGTTCATCGACCGGAGCAGGGGGGTCTTCTTGTCCAGGGCCTCACCTTTATAGGAACAGAAAGCGGTGGGGATACACAGGGTCACATCGCCGGCGGTATCCTCTTTCAGAAAGGCGGGGGAGGTGCAGTCCCAGGCGGTGTATCCGCGGGCCTCAAAGGTCACGCGCAGACCACCGCTGGGGAAAGAGGAGGCGTCCGGCTCGCCCTGGATGAGCTGCTTGCCGGAAAACTCCATGATCACTCCACCGTCATCAGTAGGGGCGATAAAGGAATCGTGCTTCTCGGCGGTGGTCCCGGTCAACGGCTGAAACCAGTGGGTGTAATGGCTGGCACCTTTTTCAATGGCCCAATCCTTCATGGCATTGGCCACTACTGAGGCAACCTCGGGGGCCAGGGCAACACCGGTATCGATGGTCTTGCGCAGGGCCTTGTAGGTATCCTTGGGCAGACGCTCTTTCATCACACGGTCGTTAAAAACATTGGCCCCGAACAACTCCGGCACGGGGATAGCATTCTGGCCATAACCACTGTCACAACAGCAATTTGGATTATCACACATTCGTTGTTCCTCCTGATCTTTTTGAATCATGATTTTTAGAGACCGTTATGAAGCAAGCAAGGTCTTTTTCTTGCTTGCTTCATCTACGGCCTCTTATGCCGCGCCAAAGAAACAGCTAATCTTTTCAGGCTGTTTCTTTGCGTGGCGCCTGACGAATAACAACATACAAAAAGCCGTTACGAAATAACCAGTGCAGTTCTGACCATTTCGTTACGGATCCTTATGCCGTTTTTTACCATCACGATGACGGTATTATTTTTATAACGGCTTGTACTTCATTACCTCACCATCACACAATGGAAACAAGTCTATCTTCTTACCATTCTGACCACATAAAGTAATCAAAAAATATTTTTACTTACATATTTGTAATATTTCACGACACGCGCTCAATTGCATAGAGCAGCCCCGCCCTGATCTCAGCGGCAAAGGACTCATCCGTGATCTTCTGCCCCTCGCTATCGAGAACATAAAAAATATCAATCAACTGCTGAACCTCGGTGGCGATAAAGGCACGATAGATGTTAATTCCAAAATCAGCCAGGGATTGGGTAATATGATACAATTGCCCGGCCCTATCCTCAGAATGAACCTCAATGACGGTATAGCTGTCGGAAATATCATTATCAAAGACGACCCGGGACCTCTGCTGGCCCAGCAGCATCGCCCCTGGCAGTTTCCGTCGTTCATAAATCGAGGCGAGTCTCTGATAGATCCTGTGCTCAAGCCCCAATCGATGATTGAGGGCAAGATCCAGATCATCATTGAGAGCCTGCCAGTCTTTTTCAATAAAGCTCAGGCCATCAATGGAGCGCACCTCCAGTACATCCACTGCCAACGCCACCCCTGGCTCCTGCGGGATCAGGCCGTCCTTGGCCGTCACCACCTCGCCGCTCTCCCAGGTAAATATCTGGGCGCTCAACACCGAGAGGTTATGAAGCGTCAGCACCCCACAGATCTTCGCCAGCAGACCGGAACGGTCTCTGGCCATAATCAACAATGACCAATGCTGGACCAGCTCCTGAGGAAAGATCAGGGCCTTCCGCCGCAAAACCTGATGATTTTCCCGATGGACACGGATATGCGAGGCAACGACCTCAGGGGTAAAGCTGAGCAGATAGCCTGCGGGCAGGAAGGCGACATCCGCCTGTGCCTCTTCATCCCCAGCAAGCAGCGCCACAACCTGCCCCCGCAGCCAGTCAACCCCCTGCTCAACCTGCCGCTGCAACGTGTCCGGATGGACAGCAGCGATCAGGCCAGGTTCCAGATAGGGAGAGATCTTCAGGAATATCTCATGGAGCAGGGCCGCCTTCCACTCACTCCAGGCTGAAGGGCCAGTGGCCCTGGAATCAGCAATGGCGAGGAGATAGAGCATGGCCAGCCGATCACTGTCTCCAATGGTCTCGGCGCAGCGCCTGATAAAGGTCTCGTCATTCAGATCACGACGCAGGGCATTCTCCGGCATGAACAGATGATACCGTATCAGAAAAACCAGACAGTTTCGTTCTGCAGTCTCAAGACCAAGTCTTGCCCCCACAGCCCCCACCATCTCCGCCCCGATCAGAGAATGATCACCGCCCGCGCCCTTGCCGATATCATGGAGCAGAGCGGCCAGAAAAAGGATATGCGGTGAGGCCACTGCAAGATACACGCCGGCATCCTGCTCCACAATCAAGCGCAGCTCAGCCACGGTCTGCAACAGATGCCGGTCAACCGTGTAGATATGATAAACATCATGCTGGGCCAGGGTACTGATCCGCGCGAACTCAGGAATATAGGCCGTAAGCAGCCCGGTCTCCAGCATCACCTCCAAAACAGGAAGCGGATCCGCAGGGTGCAGCAACAGCTCAAAAAAAGGTCTGGACATCCGTGGCGAGACCCGCAGCTTGTCATCCACCAGACCAAGACTGGCGCTGACAATCTTTCGTGTTCGATGATGTACCGGAGCTCCCATTTTAGCCGATGCCAGAAATAGACGCATGAGCAGATACGGCCTGGCTGCCAGCTCTTTGGCGGAGACAACCAGATGAACGCGGTTATTGCGCAGCTCAATCCCCTTTTCCAGGATCCGGTCACTGTTCGACCTTTCATCCTTTCTCGCCATACCAAGGACCTCATCCACATGCTCAAAAAAGAGATCCGTGATCACCGCAATGGTCTGGAGATGACCATGCAACTCCCGCATGAACCTCTCCACACCCAGTTTTCCCGTACCTGTTTTGTACCCGAAGGCTTGGGCCAGCTCTTCCTGATATTCAAAATAGAGCTGATCATTCTTGCGGCCGCTGACATAATGCAGGCGATTCCTGATCTTCACCAGTTCATTCCAGGAAGTCGCAAAGGCCTCCTGCTCTTCCTCAAGAAGAATACCAGCCTCCATGATATCCTGCAGGCTGTCCAGACCAAAAATGACCTTTGCCGTCCACAGCATGGCCTGGATGTCACGCATTCCGCCTTTCCCCTCCTTGATGTGAGGCTCAAGCAGATAACTGTGACTGCCAAAGCGCTGCCGCCGCGCCGCGCGACAAGCCCTCATGCTGCGCACAAATTCCTCACGACCGCCTTCAATAAAACGCAACCGATACTGAGCCAGCAAACCATCAAACAACTGCTGTGACCCCGCTATAAACCTGGCATCAAGCATGGCGACCTGGAAGAAAAAATCCTGACCGGCATGATCCATGGCCTCCTGGACAGTACGCACCCCATGCCCGACCTCCAGCCCCGTATCCCAGAGCGGATAAAGAATGGCCTCTGCCACGCGCTTGATTTCCGCTTGCTGCTCCGGCTGATAGAGGATCATCAGATCAATATCAGAATAAGGGAACAGCTCCTGGCGGCCATACCCGCCAAGGGCCACCAGGGCAATCGAACCACTCAGTTCACTGGCCGCAGCCTGGAAATGCTTACGGATAAAGATATCGACCAGCCTGCTCTGCTCGGCAAGCAGAGCCTGACCACTCAGACCCTGCTGCCACAGTTTTTCCAAGACACTGCGTTGGGCACGAAGATGCGTTGACTTCATGGAATATCTTGCATGGTATTTGGCAGAGGCCACTCACAGAAACAGTCAGAAGATTGGCTGTTTCTGTGAAGTGGCATAAGGTGCCGTAAACAGAGAGAGTAAGAAAAAGACCTTACTCTCTCTGTAACGGTACCTAAATAGCGTCGTGATCCTCTTCACCGGTACGTACGCGCACAATACGCTCAACAGGCGTGACAAAAATCTTGCCATCACCGATCGTGCCACTGTTGGCCGCATTTCTAATGGTATCAACTACCTGATTCAC
Organism: Desulfobulbaceae bacterium; assembly: GCA_031390685.1. GTDB lineage: Bacteria > Desulfobacterota > Desulfobulbia > Desulfobulbales > Desulfocapsaceae > UBA2270. The sequence goes on along the minus strand of JANMTN010000221.1, from coordinate 2,264 downwards.
TTGATCAGCGCTTACCACGATCTCAATTTTTATCTTGGGGATGAAATCAACAACATACTCAGCACCCCGATAAATCTCGGTGTGGCCCTTTTGACGACCATACCCCTTCACCTCAGTGATCGTCATCCCTTTGATACCAACGGCATTGAGGGCATCTTTCACGTCATCAAGCTTGAATGGTTTAATAATCGCTTCAATTTTTTTCATAATATCTCCTTTGCATAAATCTGAGGACAGATTTCCGATACATACCTTCTATATCGTGTTTCCGTATCTTGTTTTTAACTTGTTTTTTTCCGTTTTTAAATCAAGCGTGCACATTGGCAACTTGACTTAAAAACGGAATTACTCTTTACATTACAAGGTATATCCAACCTCACTATGCTGGGTCAGATCCAGTCCTTGCGTCTCATCATCAGAGCTTACCCGAAGACCAATGATTACGTCTATGACTTTCAAGATAATAAAGGTTACAACGACCGAGTACGCAATGGTTGAACCGACGCCAATGGCCTGAACTACCAACTGATGCGGGTTCCCGTTAAGAAGTCCATTGCCGGCCGGATTCACAACAGATGACGCAAAAATACCGGTTGCCAGCGCTCCCCAGATTCCACCAACACCATGCACACCAACCACGTCAAGAGAATCATCATAACCAAGTTTACTTTTGGCAAGCACAGCAAGATAGCACAGCACACCAGCCACACCACCCATGATAATGGCAGAAATCGGACTGACAAAACCTGCCCCCGGAGTAATTGCCACCAGCCCAGCCAAGGCGCCGGAAGCGACACCCAAAATGGTCGGTTTTCCCTTCACCTTCCATTCAGCAATGCCCCAGGCCAAGGCGCCGGCAGCCGTTGCCACCTGGGTGGTAAAAAGGGCAAGAACCGCAATAGGACCTGCACTAAGCGCGCTACCAGCGTTAAATCCAAACCAGCCAAACCAGAGCAGACCAGCGCCCAAAACAGTCATTGGCAGGTTATGGGGATGCATGGAATCACGGCCATACCCTTTTCGCTTACCCAGAACCAGGGCCGCCACCAAGGCCGCAGCAGCAGAATTGATATGAATAACCGTGCCGCCGGCAAAATCAAGCGCGCCCATCTTAAAGAGCCACCCTTCTTGCCCCCATACCCAATGACAAACAGGGAGATAGACAAACGTTGACCACAAGACTGTAAAGGCCAGAAAAGCCGTAAATTTCATCCGTTCGGCAAAGGCCCCGGTAATCAGCGCCGGAGTAATAATGGCAAACATGAGCTGAAAGGCACAAAACAACAATGCAGGAATCGTCGCTGAGTAAGGCCCTGGCTCAAGCCCTACACCTTTCAAAAAGGCATTATCAAGATTGCCGATAAAATGGCCGACATCTGGGCCAAAGGCCAAAGAATACCCATAGACAACCCAAAGGATTGAGATAATTCCCAGGCAGACGAAGCTCTGCATGGTCGTTGCCAGCACATTTTTTCTGCGAACCAGTCCTCCATAAAACAGGGCCAGCGCCGGTGTCATCACCATCACCATTGCCGTAGCAATGAGCATAAAAGCGGTATCTCCAGTATCCATCATTCTCTCCTTCTTTTCAAAAAGTTACCAAACAATTCATTTAATGATTATAGGCCGTCTCCGAATGTTCAACTGAATCAAGACCTACAACCTCATCCTCTTCTGTCAGCCTGAGCCCCATAGTTGCATCAATGACCTTCAAAAGAATCCAGCTAACCACCAAAGTATAGCCGCCAACAACGACAACACCTATTGCCTGCTTTCCAAGCTGAGCCGCGTTTCCCGCAAGCAGACCATCTACTCCCCCAGGATTTACCGAGGTAGAGGCAAAAATCCCCAGACAGAGCGTACCCACTACCCCGCCAACCCCATGGATGCCAACCACGTCGAGTGAGTCATCAAAATGAAAACGGCTCTTCAAGCGTACAGCAAAAAAACAGCTAATCCCTGCAAGAAGACCAATAACAATGGCCGCATTGGGGCCAACAAAACCAGCAGCGGGAGTGATCGTGGCAAGCCCGGCTATAGCCCCGGAGGCCGCCCCGAGCGTTGTGGCATTGCCCATGACAAATCGTTCCATCACCACCCACATCAGCATACCAGCCATGCCGGCAAGATGGGTAGCCACAAAGGCTGTGGCCGCAACCTCATTAGCAGCAAGGGCCGAACCGCCATTAAAACCAAACCAGCCGAACCACAACAGGCCTGTTCCCAGCAAGGTCATCGGCAGGTTATGCGGCATAAAACTCGTC
>JANMTN010000139.1:0-2037 GCA_031390685.1 Desulfobulbaceae bacterium | reverse complement strand
TCCTGGTCTCCGCGAACCTGACCTTGACGGTTTTGACCGTGTTGCCGTCTGTGTTTGCCTTTATCTGCACCCTGGGAACCATGAATCTCATTGGTCAACCTCTTGATATTCCAGCTCTCATGTTGTTGTCCATCGCCATCCTCGGCATGGGCATTGACTATGCTATTTTCTTTGTGCGGGCCCACCAACGCTATCGAGATATTTTCCATCCATCGTATATCCGGGTGCGCAGCAGTGTCTTTTTATCCAGCGCCTCCACCATGATCGGGTTTGGCGTCCTCTGTTTTGCCGAGCACAATCTGTTGCGAAGCATTGGTATCGCCTCCCTGCTCGGTCTTACGTACTCTCTGCTCGGGAGCTTTCTGTTGCTGCCTCCTTTGCTGGAGCGTTATTTTTCCGGGAAAAACAGGGAAGAGGGCAGAGTGACCAAAGATATTTCCCAGCGTATCCGTAGCCGTTTTCGCACGTTTGAGGCCTATCCCCGGCTATTTGCCCGTTTTAAGCTGCGCCTTGACCCTCTATTTGATGACCTGCTGAGGATGCTGGCCGCAAAAAAAGATATAAAAATCATTATGGATATTGGTTGCGGCTTTGGAGTTCCCGCCTGCTGGTGTCTGGAGACTTTTAAAGATGCCCGGATTACCGCCATTGAACCTGATCCGGAAAGGGTACGGATTGCCAGACTTGCTTTTGGTGATCGGGGAACCGTCATCCAGGGCTGGGCGCCGGATATGCCGCCTCTGCCAGGTGATCCGGCTGATGTCGTTTTATTGCTGGACATACTCCACTATGTGGATGATGAGATTGCCGCGTCTATTTTTCACCAGAGCTTTCAGATGCTTGCCGATGGGGGAATTATGGTGATAAGATTTACAATCCGTCCTGCTGGCAGGCCGTCGTGGTCCTGGCGGCTGGAGAACGCTCGTACAAAACTATCCGGCAAGAAAACCTGGTTCCGTTCATCTGCAAAAATGGCTGAACTCCTGACAGAGGACGGTTTTGCCGTCATCGTCAATGAGATCTCTGCTGTCAACCCGGAACTGGTATGGATGGTTGGCCTGGCAAAAAAAGAGGCAGCTTGTGCCGTGCACCGCCCTTAAGCCGTCCCTGGCCGAAAAAATCGGTGTCATTGCTTTGTTGCTTGCCCTCCTGCTGTTTTTCTTCAATCCGGTACTGGCAATCATCCCCCTGTCGCTTTTCCTTCTTTCCTGTCTGGCCGCGCCCTTTTTCCCGAGGTACGGCTTTTTTCTGCCGCTGATCAGCCGGGGCAGTCCTGAAAACAATCATGTTGTCCTTACCTTTGATGATGGCCCCTCGCCATTATCCACTCCTATCCTGCTTGATCTTCTTGCCCGTCACAAACTGCCGGCCACCTTTTTTGTGGTGGGGCAACAGGCAGCGAAATATCCGGATCTGATCGCGGCAATCATGGCCCAGGGCCACAGTATCGGCAATCATTCCTTGCGGCATGATCCCCTGCTCATGCTGCGGACATCCAAGACCCTGCAGGAAGATATTCATACGACGCAGGAAATCCTGAAAAAATTAGGAGTAATCCCTTTAGTCTTCCGTCCGCCGGCAGGGATCACCAACCCCCGGCTGAAAAGAGTACTGGCCGGGGAAAATCTCCTTGCCGTCAACTTCAGCTGCCGGGCCCTGGATGGCGGAAACCGTTATATTGACAATCTGGCCGGAAAAATCCTTCAGCGGCTGCGGCCAGGGGACATCATCATGCTCCACGATCTCCCCCCGCATCGGAAAGAGCTCTCAGGCTACTGGCAACAGGAACTTGATCGACTGTTTGTTGCTCTGAAAGCCAACTACCAGGTCGTGTCTCTGGAAAAAATCATTCGCCAGACAGCGCCATGCTGCCCAATAATGCCGCCACCGGTTTCATGAGCTTTGCGAGCCATTGGCGATTGGCTTTTTGAGAATGGTCGTAAGTTTTCATTCCTTGCTCCAATCAAGCTGATGCCGCTTCCTTCATGATTTTGACAATCGCGTCTTCCACTTCCTGCGCCACCCCTGCCAGTTGCG
>JANMTN010000220.1:0-2254 GCA_031390685.1 Desulfobulbaceae bacterium | reverse complement strand
GTTGCTTGAGCTGGCCACGGGCAAAAAAAATCGGGGCGAATTTGTTCTGATCATCCAGCCAGGCTCAAGCCGACAGCAGGCCACAGGTGAAAATGTGGAAGAGATCCTCCTCTGGTATAAGGAAAACACCGAACTTTCCCTAAAGGATGTGAGCCGTCGAATCGCCAAGGATCTGGGGATATCCCGCTCCGATGTCTATCAAAAGGCCCTGGAGGTCTGGGCCGCGACCAAAGAAGAATCATGAAACAACTTCGTACCTGTGTTACCCCGGAGAAACAGTTTCTCTATGGAATCCACAAACCATCCTATTCGGTCTGTAATCTCAGGGCCGGGAAGAAGGTTGAGCGCTTAGGCGCCATTGTAGGCGTTCCTGATGGTGAATCTGCGCACGACAACCGGGACAATTACCCTGACGGCACCCTCGCCATTGGCAAGGCCGACTGGATCTTTGAAATCCCCAATCCTTTCTCGTTTCGGGGCACGACCTTTATTAATCAGGAGTGGGCGGATGCCAGCGCTGCTGATTACCGCCGGATCTCCCTGCCGGCCAAAGAACAGACGTCGTTGACCCAGACTCTGCAAGAGGCTGGGGTGTCCTCAACCCTGTTCAGTAAACTTCCCTCTGCCGTTCTGCTTGCGCTTGCAACCTGCTCGACCGATCCACTGGATCTCATTCAGCTTGCGGAACTCAGTTGCCAGATTGAAAAAGACGCAGTCGGGACGCCTGTTGGTCTGCTCTACAGAAGAAAAAAAAATGGCCGGATTCGCCCCGTCTTTCATGACCATACCCTGTTTGAGGCCGTGGCCAATAACCCCTGCCTGCCGGACAGTTACAAAAAAGTTATGGTTGTCAGGCCAGGCGCTCAGGGGGGCAGTGAGATTGTGGGAGAATGGCCGGATAACGGCGATACCCATGTTTTTGAATATCTGCGCCGTAATTCCTATATTGCCGGCGGTCATTATGCGGCCAACATGGCCGATGATGCTATCCGCTATGCAATCAAGGATCTTTCAGCAGCTGATATCCAGGGTCTGCGGCATCTCTACTATCAGCGGACCTATATCCGGCTGGCTGGGCAGTTGGGCCTTGACCTGGCCACGGAGCAACAGGGCCTGACCCTTGAACAACTGGAGAGCTTGCGGCAAAAGATCCAGCAGGCAATAAACAATCAGGATATCGCATCACCTGCGACCCTGTGGGGCTGGAATTTCGGCTTTGATTACGCGCCCAGTGGTTATCGGTTGCATGCATCGCATCAGCAGATTCATCAGCAGTATGCGATGATTCCGGAAACGGTTGCCGCCTATGCCGGTGATCCTGAAGTTTCCTGCGGCGAGCTGTCGGCCTTTGGCTGCGGCGATATGGTGGCCGAGGTGATGCGTCACTATCGTGAGCACTATGATGCTGATTTTTTTGCCGATTATATTGATTGCATCAAAAATAACAAACGGATGGATAGCCGCAAGGATCGGGAGAGCAGTCTGGTGGTGTGGCAGGACGAGCATGTCATGCTCTTTGTGCCCAAGGCCCAGACCTCCCAGTGGGAGCTGCAGTTGATGGCACTCGATGATGAGGAAGGAAAGGCGGTGGGCAATATCGTGGAGGCGGATTCGGCCATGCGGGCCTCACTGGACCAGGGTATCCTGCTGGCACAAAAGGCCCTGGCTGGACTGGGGGCACGGATGGTGACCTCCATTGAATACCCGAAACGGATCGGCAGAAAGGGCGAGCCCGGTCAACATCTGCTCTACGCCTTTCTGCCTCGTCTGCCGGAATCTCCCGGGGCTTTCAGCGAGGCCCAGCTTCGCTTTATCAATGACCATTATCCGGAAGATTTTGCCGCCGTGTGCCGGCAGCAGCTTGTCAAACTTGATTCCCGCCTATAGGTAAATGGCGTCATCATCCTTGTGGAATATCCTGAAAGTAGTGTATTCTTCAAAGTTGGGGATTCTTTGGGAAAAGGTGAAGATCCTTTCACTGCCCAGCCCGGCTGTCCTGTGACCGCGCTTTGCATGCTTATATGCAACCCCTTGAGTTTAGAGGGGAAGAAAAAAGGACGTTGCTCGATCCGGTTCGCGGGTCTGATCAACAGGCATATATACAAAACACCAGTATTCCCCTTTTTTATCGCCGGCAGGGAAATCTCTTGGGCACCCTGACGTTTAAGGGAATATTTTTGATCTTTTGACTTAACATACTGACTTTTGGTGACATCAATGGATAAACAAGGTTTTTTTGGCAACTGGGGCGGGG
>JANMTN010000135.1:0-4136 GCA_031390685.1 Desulfobulbaceae bacterium | reverse complement strand
AGCAGCGCTGACGCCACAATTGCCTCCTTGTGTCGTGCCTTCAGGACATCAATAATCTTACTGTTTATTTCCTCAGATGGGTGTTGTTGCAATTCGCTATCAAGACTTTTGACAAGCTGACGGATAATGGCAGTAGTTCCTTTCTGCTCCAAAACAGGTAGTTGCTTCTTTTTAGCAGCTGGCGACATATTTAATCTCCTGGCACGAAAGTGATATTTCTGTCAACAATACAAAAAATGAGAATGCCATTAAACAATTACACAGTAATAATAATAAAACAAGAAGTGCAAACAGTATGTGGAGGACTATAAGCAATCTAAGCTATTCTAACACAATCTTGACATGATACGAAGTCAGGACTTTTATCTTTTCTTAGAATGGATAGTAAAAACATTAAAAAACCAGTATAAATAAGCATTGTATCCTGCATCATTAAGGATATTGATTTTTTCTGAAAATATGTAACAAAATACCCTGAAACGTATTCGTCTGCAAATCAAAACAAGACAAGGAGAAGACTGTGACAACAATAAAGATTAAAGGCATGAGCTGTCAACACTGTGTCGGCGCTACTAAAAAAGCACTTGAAGCAATAGACGGGATTGCCAATGTCCAGATAAACCTGGCACAAGGGGAAGCGACATTTGATGGCAGGGTAGATATCCAAACAGTGAAAGAGGCAATCACCAGGATTGGCTTTGAGGTAATACAATAAGCCGCTATAAATAAGATGGCCACATGAGTGGCCAGAGCGGCATAAGGTGCCGTAACGAAATAGTTATAAAGAGACAAGTTATTTCGTAACGGCTCCTAATCATCACAGGGGCAGGATAGTCTGTTCTGCTCCTCTTTTCAACATATGTGGCGATGAGGTAAAAAGGAATTAAATCCCATATTGCATTCACTCTGGCAATCCTCCTGACTCTCGGCATGTTCTTGACGAGCATGGTTGTCACCATCTTCTGGCAACGGAGCCTGATGCGTGCGGAGATGGAAAAGGCCATCTCCATACTCTCTACCGCGGCTTATCTTGCTAAAGAGACACCGGACGACAAGGGTATCTTCTCGCCAAAAATTCTGGCCCGCCTGCAACAGGATCTGGGCGCATCGTGTATCATGCTGTCCATCAATACCATTCTCACCAGGATTCCTGAAAAATGTGCCACCGCCGACTCGGCACTGCAGAAAAATCTGAAACAGGTTATCAGAGCAGGGGTTGCCAGCTCAACAATAATCGACACCGGGCCCCACCTTCCTTTTCTGGGTCGCAAGCTGCTGGTAACGGCCATCCCTTTTCAGCAGCATGGCATGCAAGGCGGGATAGGCGCTGTAAGTTCCTTGCAGTCCGTGGATGACCTGGTAAATCAGGGCCGTCGGATTGCCTCTCTCTATATATTCGTCAATGTCCTGATCCTCACAACTATCGGCCTGTTTCGCTTGATTTATGTTGTGGTCCGTCCCATCGAACATCTGGTCACACTGGCGGACACCTATCAAAGCACTGAGAACAGCCCTTTTTTTTCCGATAAAGAGGGCAATGAATTTGGACAGCTCTCCATGGCCTTAAACAAAATGCTCCATCGTATTGACGATGACCGGCAGAAACTACGTGACACGGTGGGCTCACTTGAAAAAGCAAATCAACAGTTGCACGCCACCCAGCAAAAAATGGTGCAGACTGAAAAAATGGCAGCGACTGGCAGACTGGCTGCCGGTCTTGCCCATGAAATTGGTAATCCCCTTGGGATTGTACAGGGTTATCTTGAGCTGTTAGGACAATCCGGCCTGACGAAAGAGGAGCAGAAACAATTTTCCAGTCGTTCCCTGCAGGAGTTGGGACGGATCAATCGTCTTATTCATCAACTCCTGAATTTTTCCAGCACCCGAACCGATGATTCCGGCAGTACGGAGATCCACCCCTTACTCCACGAACTTGTTGACATGCTCCAGGCCCAGAAAGAATTGGCAGGACTGGAGTTTCAATTGCACCTTGATGCCGAGTGTGATCGGGTAACGGCAAATAGTGAGAGTTTACATCAAGTCTTTCTCAACTGTTTGCTGAATGCAATTGATGCCATAAGAGAATGCGACGATACCCATAAGGGCAAGATATGCCTCGCTACTGTCAATACCACCAGTGACGAGGGAAGGCGCTTTATTCAGGTCACGATCCAGGACAACGGCATCGGAATCAAGGACACAGACAGAGACAGCCTGTTTGACCCATTCTTTACTACCAAGGAACCAGGCAAAGGAACCGGTCTTGGCCTTTCTGTCTCCTACGCGCTTGTTGAAGGAGTGGGCGGGCACATGCAGATAAAAGGCAAAGAAGATCAGGGCGCCACGGTATACATCCTTCTCCCATTGTGGCGAACCGGTGAACCAATTGCTTGACACTCTTTCAAAACCCATGCTTTCGATATCATGAAACGAAATAGAACACTGCTGATTGTCGATGACGAAGAAAACATGCGTCACATGCTGCAGGCCATGGTGAGTCGTCATGGTTATACAGTAGAAACCGCCGTTGATGGTCAGGATGCCCTTATCAAGATTGCCGGGCAACACTTCGATTTCATCCTCTGCGATATCCGAATGCCGCACATGGACGGCATTTCCTTTCTCCGGAAAGCAGGACCAGCCATCCAGGCATCGACAGTTATCATGATGTCTGCGTATGCCACCATTGACATGGCTCTGGAAGCGATCAAGGCCGGGGCCTATGATTTTATTTCAAAACCCTTCAAGGCCGACGAGGTCCTGCTTACCCTGAAAAAAGCAGAAGAAAGAGAGCTTCTCAAACAGGAAAACCGCCTGCTGAAGGAGCAGATACATGAGATCACGACCGGTGAAGGTTTTGATAAAATGGTGGCTGGCAGCAAGAGCATGCATTCCCTGTTCGCCCTGGCCAGAAAAGTTGCCCCTTATGATACGACCGTCCTCATTATCGGTGAATCGGGCACTGGAAAAGAGCTGGTAGCCAAAGGGATTTACGCGGCATCATCGCGCAACAAACAGCCTTTTATTGCCGTGAACTGTGGCAGCATCCCGGGGAATTTACTGGAAAGTGAGCTTTTCGGATATGTAAAAGGCGCATTTACCGGAGCAGATAAAACCCGGAAAGGCCTCTTGACCGAGGCAGACGGTGGAACACTTTTCTTGGATGAAATAGGTGAGCTCCCCTTAGACATGCAGGTAAAGCTCCTCCGGGTCTTGCAGGAGGGAGAGATTAAACCTGTGGGCGCCAATAAAACCGAACAGATCAATGTTCGGATCCTGGCCGCAACTGCTAGAAATCTGGAGGATGAAGTGAGGCAGGGCGCATTTCGGGAAGACCTGTTTTACCGCCTCAATGTTCTGACTATCCACATTCCACCCCTCAGAGAAAGACCTGAAGATCTCCCCCTGTTGTGCAATCACTTTATAAAAAAATTTAATAGAACCCTGGGAACGGACATTACCTCAATAACACCTGAAGCCATGGCAAGAATTTTGACTCATACCTGGCCTGGCAATGTGCGGGAGTTGGAAAACATCATCCAGAGGGGAATTGTGCTGGCGGAAGATCAAACCATTGGTCTGGAACAATTGCCGCCCTATCTTGTGCAAACAATTCCAGCAGAATGTTTTGAACAGTTCTTTACGGGTTTTTCCCTGAAAGAGGCGCAAAAAATAATGGAAGAAAAGATAATTGCCAGGGCATTGCAAGAGACAAAGGGCAATCGCGTGCAGGCCTCAAAGTTGTTAGAGATAAGCTATCCTTCACTGCTAAGCAAAATCAAAGACTACAAGATCGTCATTACATAAAAGAACTGGCGGCCTTGCGGTCAATCACGCCTTCCAGACAATGATTTATGAAAACACTGGCCAAGCTGTGGCAACAAAATAATTACGACAGTGAGATACCGTGAACGGCAAAAAGAGCCGTAACGAAATGGTTATAAATATAGCAGTGGCAACGGCGATGGTTATTTTGTAACGGCACCTAACCAAATGACGCCATCAACTCGGCCTCGGCCACAAGTTTTTCTTCCACATAGGCCTGACCTGCCATCTGCCAGATTCCCCGCCGCTTCTTCAAGATTTCGAGCTTGAAGTGAATCTGATCCCCCGGTGTTACCGGCTGCCGAAAGCGG
>JANMTN010000098.1:0-4479 GCA_031390685.1 Desulfobulbaceae bacterium | reverse complement strand
GTGGCCTTTACCACCACCAATCATCAACTGCTCAAACAGGACATTGAGGTCCAGCGGAAGAAACGGGGGATCCTGACCCCACTGAACGACCAGATTCATGCCTGGCAGGAACAGGGCGATCAGGTCATTCTCTGCTGCCGGTCAAGCCGTCACGCCAGGAACCTGGCCGAACTCCTCGAAAAACATCAGCACACCATTGTTTTTGTTCAAGCCCCGCTGAATCCTCTCCACCTTGCAGCCGAGAACCCCGCGCGTTCTCTGTTCCTCTGCGATCATCCTTTAAGTGCAGGATTCTCGCTGGGAGAACAGAAAATCCATTTTCTGTCGGAAAGTGAGTTATTTGGCGAGATGCGCCTGGGCAGCAAAAAAACCTCACGGCAGACAAAGGGCGAGTCCGTTCGTTTCACTGAACTCCGTGACCTGGATGTGGTGGTGCACCGCGACCATGGTATTGGTATCTACCATGGGCTGATCACCATCGAGATTCAGGGGATTAAAAACGATTTCATGCTCATTGAGTATAAAGGGGGCGACAAACTCTATCTGCCGGTGGACCGGCTGAATCTGATCAGCCGCTATGAGGGTCTCTCTGATCGTGAGCCCAAGATCGATAAACTGGGCACCCAGTCGTGGCAGAGCGCTAAGGCCAAGGTCAAGGAAGAAGTGTGGAAGATTGCCCAGGAACTCCTGGTCATCTACGCCCGGCGGGAAATGCGCCAGGGAAGACGTTTTGCACCGCCAGGCGAGATGTATCACGAGCTGGAAGAGTCCTTCCCTTATGACGAAACCGCCGGCCAGGACAAGGCCATAACCGAGACCATTGACGATCTGACCTCGGACCAGCCCATGGACCGGCTGATTTGTGGTGACGTCGGCTACGGCAAGACCGAGATAGCGGTGCGCGCCGCCTTTAAGGTAGTGGAAGACGGGTTTCAGGTGGCCATCCTGGTGCCGACGACAGTGCTCGCCGAACAGCATGCCAAAACCTTCAAGGAGCGGATGGCGGGCTTTCCCGTGACCGTTGACTGCATCAACCGCTTTCGCAGCAGTGCCGACCAGCGGCGGATCATCAAGGATCTGGCCGCGGCCAAAATTGATATCATCATCGGCACCCATCGCCTGCTCTCAAAAGATGTGGTCTATAACAATCTGGGTCTGCTCATCGTTGATGAAGAGCATCGTTTCGGGGTCAGCCATAAGGAGAAGATCAAGCAGATCAAGGCGGAGGTGGACATTCTCACCCTGACTGCCACCCCCATTCCCCGAACCCTGGAAATGTCACTCCTTGGCATCCGCGATCTCTCGGTCATCTCCAGTCCGCCGGAGCACCGGCTGCCGGTCAGGACCTTTGTCGCCCGCTATGATGAGCTGGTCATCAAAGAGGCGGTAAGCAAGGAGATGCGCCGCCAGGGTCAGGTCTTTTTCGTCCACAACCGGGTGAAATCGATCCACCGCATGGCCGCCACCGTCCAGGGCCTGGTGCCCGAGGCCCGGATCGCCGTGGCCCACGGCCAGATGGCCGGCAAGGATCTGGAGGCGATCATGGTGGCCTTTGTGGGCAAGCAGATCGATGTCCTGATCTGCACCACCATTATCGAATCGGGCCTTGACATCCCGTCGGCCAACACCATTATCATCAACCGGGCCGATACCCTGGGCCTGGCCGAGATCTACCAGTTGCGCGGCCGGGTCGGCAGATCCAGCACCCAGTCCTATGCCTATCTGCTCGTGCCCTCCCTTGATGGCCTGAGTCGCGATTCCAAGGATCGCCTGCAGGCCCTCATGGACTGCAATGAGCTGGGCGGCGGCTTCAAGCTGGCCATGAGCGACCTGCAGATCAGGGGCGGCGGCAACCTGCTCGGCGTCTCCCAGAGCGGCCACATCGCCGCTATCGGCTATGAACTCTATCTCGACCTGCTGCAAAAAACCGTGGCCGATCTCAAGGACAAAGCTGCGCGCTCAGGCACCCTGAGTGCAGAAATCGCGGAAGAACTCGACCCCGAGATCAACCTCCAGATCTCGGCCTATATCCCCGAATCCTATATCCCTGATGTCAGCCAGCGCTATATTGCCTACCGCCGCATCTCTTCCCTGACCACAGCCGACGAGGCCCAGCACGCCGATCTGCAGGACGAGCTGGTTGACCGCTATGGCGCCTTGCCTGCTGAGACCATCAATCTCCTGCAGGTGGTCAGCCTGAAAAAAGAGTTGATCGCTCTCAAGATCAGCAAACTGGAAAAAGGCAAGGACGTCCTGGTCTTCTCCTTTCTCAAGACCACACCCATTGACCCGGCCTTGCTGCTGCAATACCTCGCGACCAAGACTCAAGGCAAGCAAACAGGGCCTCAGGTGGTATCTTCACCGGGCAGGCGAATCCAACCGATGACCCAGGCCCGGACTCGCGCGCCACTGAAACGTCCCTGCCCGGCGGTTGCTTCCGCGCCGTCGTTGGTGCCCGTGCTTACCCCTGACGGCAGGCTTGTAGTGCCGGCCCGGTTCACCTCTCCGGAAGAGTTGTTTGCTGTCATCCGGGAAATTCTGGCCGACCTGCGCCAGCTCGTGCCACCATCCATGGAGCAATGCTGATGCCAACCACCATCCAGATAAAACCTGATTTTTCCTGGTCCGAGATCGATACCGTCCTTCTTGATATGGATGGCACCCTTCTTGACAAATACTTTGATGATTTTTTCTGGGAAGAATATGTCCCCAGAATCTTTGCGGAACAGAACCGGATGACCCCTGAACAGGCCCGGAAGGAACTGCTGAAGCGGTATCAAGCAGTGGAGAGCACCCTGCAGTGGACGGATCTTGACTACTGGTCGGAACAACTCGGACTCGACATCCCGGAGCTGAAATGCAAGGTGGATCACCTGATCCAGGTCCACCCTTTCGTCCTCGACTTCCTGCAATTCATCCGCAAGATCGGCAAGAAAATCCATCTCGTCACCAATGCCCACTCCAAAACCCTGGAGATCAAGCTGCGCAAGACAGCGCTCGGGCCGTGGTTTGACCAGATTGTCTGCGCCGAAGAAGTGGGAGAGGCCAAGGAACATCCTGCCTTCTGGGGCCGGCTGGAAGGAATCCTGCACTATGACCGGAAACGAACCCTGCTCGCCGACGACACCGCCAAGGTCCTGCGCTCGGCCAGGGAATACGAGATGGGCTTTCTCATCTTTGTGGCCCGGCCCAGCTCACGCCTGCCGGTGCGCTACTCGCATGAGTTTCCCTCGATTGTCACCTTTGATGAACTTATTAGGTGCCGTTAAGGATTTGAGCAAGGCTTTTTATTGCTCAAATCCTTTTACGGCACCTTATGCCGCTCCAAAGAAACAGCCAATCTTTTCCGGGCTGTTTCTTTGAGTGGCGTCTGGCAGATACCCACAAGGCCATAAATGAAATAAGTAGGCCTTTTTTGCTCAACTCCTTTTACGGCACCTTATGCCGCTGCCGATGTTGTATTTATCTGCCGCATCAGGTATTCTCAAAGCTGTATGTGTCATATCCAACAGATAGCGACCACATACAGCTCTTAAAAAAGAACACACGGAACAGAATAAACGGTCGCTGTCCCTATTTTTTCAGAACAAGAGTCAAGCAAAGATCTGACCCCTTTACTTTTCTTTTTAGATGTAACATCTTGGAAGCCTGACCCCAGACTTGATGCGGATCAAGGCCGGTGGCCTGGACTTTACCTACACCCGCGACGGCGGCGGCCATGTAACCGCGATTGCCGGGATCCAGACCCCGACCGTGGCCGGAGACCAAAGCGACTACAGCTACAACCCCGCCAACAACCAGTTAACCGCCACCACCGGCGCCGCCCCGAAGACCCCGACCTATGATGCCAACGGCAACATGGTCTCGGATGGGACCTTGGTCTTTGCCTACGACGCTCTCAACCGCTTGATCCGGGTGGAGAAGGCGGGCGCGACCGTGGCCACTTACGGCTACGACAGCAGTAACCGGCGCATCCGCAAGACCGTGGGCGCGGTAACCACTCATTATCTCTACGACCTGAACAACCAGCTGATCGCCGAGACGCTGGTAGACGGAACCGTACTGAGAGAGTATATTTATCTGGACGGCGAACCGCTGGTTCTGAAAGAATACCAGACCAACCCCGGCACCTACTATTTCATCAATGACCATCTCGGCACCCCGCAGCAACTGGTAACCAGCACCGGAACCATAGTCTGGCAGGCCGCCTATCTGCCCTTTGGCCAGGCCCAGATCACGACCGCGACGGTGGCCAACAACCTGCGCTTCCCCGGCCAATATTTTGATGCAGAGACCGGCTTGCATTATAACTGGAACAGGTTTTATGATCCGGAGGTGGGAAGGTATGTCTCGGCTGATCCGATCGGGCTGGCTGGGGGGATGAATCTGTATGCGTATGTGAGTGGGAATCCGGTCAATGCAACTGATCCAGCAGGTCTTTTTTGGGGGGGAGTTGGAACAGTATTTACAATCACAGGA
>JANMTN010000077.1:0-6830 GCA_031390685.1 Desulfobulbaceae bacterium | reverse complement strand
CCTGAAAAAAACGACTGTTCAGGCGCTGAAAACAGTGTTCCTCTTCCTTGGCAAAGAGGGCGCAGGCCAGATAGCGCCATGAAAAGAACAGAAAAAAACCAGGGATGAACCAGGTCCAGCAAAGGATGGTGACAAAAAAATTACTGAACAGGTCAATACTCATATTAAAAAAACTATTTGTCCATGTCCGTGCTGTTCTTGATGAGCAGGCAGGTGTTGACTCCGCCGAAGGCAAAGTTCTGAATGGCACCGATTCCTATGGTCGCCGGGGTGATCTCCTGCACATGCCGCAGCATGCGGCAGCGCTCGTCAATGTTCTCAAGGTTCAGGGTGGGGGCGATAAAGCCCTGCTCCATCATGTAGGTGGTCAGGATCGTCTCAATTACCCCGCAGGTGCCCATGGTATGGCCCATGTAGCTCTTCAGGCCGGTGACGAACGGGCCGTTGTCCCCGTAAACAGCGGCAATGGCCTGGGATTCAATGACATCGCCCATCTTGGTGGCCGTGGCATGGGCGCTGACAAAATCGACATCCTCGGGCGTGATTTCCGCATCTTTAAGGGCCAGACGCAGGGTGGTGGTGATGCCTCCCAGGTTGGGCAGAATAAGGTCGCCGCCGTTGTTGTTGCAGGCAAAGCCGATGACCTCGGCCAGAATCGGCGCGCCGCGCCGTTTTGCTGACTCATACTCTTCAAGGAGCACCGCGCCGCCGCCCTCGCCCACGACCAGGCCGTCGCGGTCACGGTCAAAAGGCCGGGGGGTGCGCTGCGGTGTCTCATTATAGGCGGTGGAACAGGCCAGCAGGTTGTCAAAGACCGCCACCGTAGTGGTGTCGTATTCATCAGCGCCGCCGCAGATCATGGCATCCTGCATCCCGTACTTGACCATTTCATAGCCAAAACCAACGGCCTGGCTGCTGGTGGTGCAGGCGGTGGACGAGGCAATGACCCGGCCGGTGATGCCGAACATCCTGGTGATATTGACCGCCGTGGTGTGCACCATGGAGCGAAGATAATCCACTGCCCCGATGGAGGAGAATTTGGTGTCCAGCTCCTGAAAAAATGTCCGGTAGATATCGCGCTGGACCGTAGGGCTGCCATGGGTTGAGCCGAAGGCCACGCCCAGCCGGCCGCCGGTGATGAATTCCTGATCCAGGCCGGAGCGCTCCAGCACGTCCTTGGCCACCTGGCAGGCATAATAGGCCACCGGTCCCATGGTCTTGCGGTACATCCGTTTGAAGCCGTAGTCTATGGGATAATCCACCGAACCGAAAACACGGGAGTGAATATGCTTGTTCAGCAGTCCGTCATCGCGCAGGGGCTTGACCCCGGATATTCCCTGCCTGAGACTGTTGATGATATCATCTTTCGCATAGCCGATGGGAGTGATGGCCGAGCAGGCTGTAATGACAACGCGTCGCTTCATGGGATTCAGGATAAGAGGATTATGGGTTGCGGGAGGCGGCTATGGTTTCAATGTAATCGAGAATATCGTTGATGGTCCTGATTCCCATGGCCTTTTCCTTCTCTTCCCAGGTGAGGCTGTAGCCGAGTATCAGCTCGATTTTTCCCAGCAGCTCAATGGCGTCAATACTGTCAAAGCCATGATCATCGCGGAGGTTATCATTGAGACCCGGCTTCTCAAATTCAAAGTCTTCGGTCAGGATGTTCAGGATTTTCTCTTGTAATTCATCTCTATTCATAACTGGCGTCCAGGCAAGGGCTAAAAAAAAAGGAAAATTCTCATCAGTACAAAGAACTTGGATACTCTATTTTTCGTTTTAATTCAAAAGAACTTTAGGGTGACGGTGTTGAGACATGTGGATCTCTTTTGTCTGCATGTCTCCTGAACGTCCCATCAACATTGAATAAATCGCTCAAAATGGTACCATTCAAAGGGATGTTCCCGCAGCATTTTTTCCAGCAGATCCGCGTACTGCTGGGCAGCTGCGGCAATGACCTGCTCTCTGTCCTGCCGGGTTTCCGTTTTGATCTCAATAGGATCTGACAGGGTGAACCGATAGCTGTTTCTCCCGGTGCGGAAGGCAAAAAAGACAAAGAGCGGCGCGCCGGAGAGCAGGGCAAAGATATAGGGCGCCTCCGGAACCCAGGCGTCATGGCCGAGGAAGGTGACCCGTATCTTGCGTTGATCGCTGCGCCAGACAATATCCCCGGTCATGGAGATGATCCCCCCGGACTGGAGAAAGCGGATGCCATCGACTGCGGCAAAGGGTGAGCCGCCCTCCTGATCGACACCGATGATGGTGACCCCGGCCCGGCGCAGATCCTCTTTCTGCATATGCTCGACGCCTTCTTTTTCCTTGACGCCCATGTAGAGCAGGAGCCGCAGGTCCTCTTTCTGCTGGCGGAGCAATCTGGCCGCCATTTCCCAATTGCCCAGGTGCGACATGAGCAGAATTCCGCCCTGCCGGCCGATGACGGTCTCCAGTTTTTCCCAGCCCTGAGAGGTGAAGGTGGTTGTCTCCGTCCGGCTTGCCAGGAAGCGGTCAAGGTGGATGGTGGTGAAATTCTGATACTGCTTGAAGGCGCACCACAGGTGGTAGAACCGTCCTCGTTCAGGATAAAGCGCACCATAAAAACGGCGGCTTTCAGGGACCCGGCCGGAAAAGAGAAAATAGCCGGTGGCAATGATCCGGGAGATGACCACCAGCAACCAGGGGCCACACAGTCGTGTCATCCGGACAATAAAGCGGTAGTAAGGCTCTTTCATTTCCGGGAGGCTCCAAAAATCCGTTCCCATATCAGCCTGCTGAAAGTGGCGGAATTACGCCAGAAATCAAGCCATGGCTGAAAGTGGCTGACCCGTACTCCCCTGGCCTGATAGACCACTTGGACCGGGGCTTCAATGGTGTTGATTCCTTTTTGTCTCGCCTTGACCAGGATTTCCACCTCGAACTGATATCGCGTCGCCTTGATATCGAGATGCAGGGCCTCGGGCAGGGGGTAGAGCCGGAACCCGGACTGGGAATCTGTTATCAGCGGCCCGCCGGCAACCCATACCCAGAAGTTGGAAAAGCCGCGGCCGAACCTGCTGGTCCAGGGCACGTTTTTGCCGGTCATTCCTTCCCGTCTGCCGATGACGATGACCCGTCTGCCGTCGCCTGCCGCCAGCATCAGGGACATGGCGTCTTTGGGCCGGTGCTGGCCGTCGCCGTCCAAGGTGATTGCCCATTCACAGCCCTGCTCCACGGCAGCGGCAAAACCGGTGAGCAGGGCTGCGCCCTTACCCAGGTTCACGGGGTGACGGATCACCGAGATCCCTTTAATGCTGCCGATGAGATCAGGGGTCCTGTCGGTTGAGCCGTCGTCAACCACAAAGAGGGGCAGACCCAGCTCCAGGGCCTGACGGATCACATCTGTAATCCGTTGTTCATGATTATAAACCGGGATGATGACGGCGGTCTTCATCTTACCTGCCCCCCTGCCCAGGCTATGGACCAGGTTCCAGGCCCCATGTGCACACCGGAAGTCAGGGACAGGGGCATAAGCAGAATTTCCGCATTCGGCCGCAGCTTACGTATCCGTGGCTGCACTGTTTCTGTCACCCATTCTTTATTGTCGGAGTACTGGAGCAGGATCACGGGAGTTGCAGCGCCGGCAAACCATTCCCGCAGCTTCTGCAACGCAAAGGAGAGCTGTCCTTTTTTGCTGCGAACAGTGCCCGCCTTGCGGACCTCGTTGTTTACCGGACTGATCACCGGTTTCATATGGAGCAGATCAGCGAAAAATCCCTTCGCTCTGGGAACCCTTCCTCCGGCCACAAGGTATTGCAACCGGTCTATAAAGACATATTCCTCGCAGTTTGTCATTGTCTTATAAGCAAAAGCGATGACCTCATCAGGGGTCGCGGCATGTTCCGCATAGCGGGCGGCAAGCAGGGCAATGAGGCCCAGCCTTCCCGAGGCCGCCCCGGTATCCACGACCTCCAGCAGGTTGCCCCTGTCGTTGTTTTCTTTCCAGCTCCTGGCGATGTCACGATTGCCGGTGAAGGCCGAACCGACGCAGAGGTACAGGGTCTGACCGAATTGCTGGCACACGCTCTGATAGTGCTGATGGCGCTCAAAGATGGATGCCTGGGCCGTGCTTACCCGTATGCCTTTTCGCATCAGGGCATAGATCTCCGCCGGAGGGTACAGGCTTTCAGGCCTGCTCCTGTCGCCTGCCAGTATGTAGCTGTCAAGCAGGGTGATGCCATGGCTTCGCGCCAGTTCCCTGGTCAGGGATCCGGCGGCATCGGTCATGATGTGGATGACCTGTTTTTTTTCAGGGCCGGTGAAATGGGCAAGGTCGTCTTTGTCCATGGCCTCATCGGACCAGTCGACGATCTCGCCCAACGAAGAAAGCCGGTCGCGCAGTTCCTGCCGGTCCGCAGTATGGATATGCACCTTGAACCCGGATTCCGCCGGGAGCATGACCACGCTTTCACCCCATTCTGCAAGGATTTTACCGGCTCCAGTCTGATTACCCTCTGTGTGAATGAGGGCATTCACACAAAAAGAGTCCGTGCGGCTGGCCTGAAAGTCGGCGTTGATTGCAAGCCGACCGGCAAAGAGTTCCGGGATGGAAGGGAGCGCGGCGGTCTGCCCGGCAAGCTGTCTGAAAAACCCCTCGAAGAAGATATACATGCCCAGCGCCCCGGAATCGACAACGCCCGCCTTCCTGAGATCCGGCAATATCTGCGAAGTGGCAAGAACCGCTTCCTGCAACTCCTGGCAGAGCAAAGGATAGAGCAGCGCCGGATCTGTTTTACCGGTAAGGGTTGCGGCCAGACAGTCAAAGACATTGAGCATGGTGCCGGTCTGGGGGCGGGCCAAGGCAGCCCAAGCCTTTTCCCGGCCCCGTTCGGCATTTCCGGCCAGATCATCAAACCAGTCTGAGCGGAAAAATTCCTGAAAAAAGGCGGCGGCGATATTGCCGGAGTTGCCGATAGCGCAGCGGGCCAGCAGGTTCAGGGTCTGTGTTTTATCTGCCTCGCCGTCACGCAGGGGGGCGAGGCTGATGCGCAGGTTGGCCCCGGTGTCGCCGTCGGCCACAGGAAAGACGTTGATCCGGTCGAGGAGGTCGGACCAGGCCGACAGGTTTTCGTAACCGCTGGCAAAGGCGCTGCGCATGCTGTTCATGTCTCCAAGAGCTGGATGATGGCATCCCGGTCGTATTTGCCGTTTTCCTGCAGCGGAATCCGGTTGATCGTCTTGAGCAAGCGCGGCAGGGCGTAGAATTCGAGCGATGCGGCCAGGGTTTGCCTGAGCAGATTCATATCCACCTCTATCCCCTGGACCAGGGCCACAATCCGGTGTTCCCGGCCTCCCGGTTCTGGCAGGGCCATGACCACACAGTCGCTGACCTTGGACACCTTTTTGATGATGGCGCTAACCTCTTCCAGATCGACCCGCTTGCCCCCCACCTTGGTCACCCCGTCCACTCGTCCCTTGAGGATAAATTGGGTTGTCCCGCTTCGTTCCACCCGGTCGCCGGTGGTAAAAAAGCCGTCGCCTGCCACGGGCAGTTCCGGCGAGAGATAGGGGGAGCGCACGCAGAGGCGGTCTTCTTTGATCCTCCAGGAGACCGCGGGAAAGGCGGTGAATGATGTCTCGCCCAAGTTTCTGTTTCTGGTGGCGATGCCGCCCGTTTCGGTGGAACCGTACACCTCGACAATGCCCACCTTGTTCAGGTGGGAAAGGGCCTCATTGTCTTCCGCGTCCAGCATCCCGGCAGAGGAAAAGGCCAGCCTGAGGGAGGATCCCGCTATCTTTTTCCCGCGCAGGGCCCGGTAATGGGGGGGGATGCCGGCAAGAAGGGTGGCCCTCTGTTCCTGGATCGCATCGGCGATCTCAGCGGGGAAAGAGGGGGTGGCCATGACCACTGATGCTCCGGAAACCCGGGGCAGGATCACGGAGAACAGCAGGCCGTAGATATGGCAGGGGGGCACGGTGGCGACAATGCAGTCTTTTTCGGTCACCGCAAAGTGACGGGCCAGGGAAAATCCCTCGCCGAAAAGATTCTCCCCGGTCTTTGACCAGATCTGCGGTGTGCCGGTGGAGCCGCCGGTGAAGATCCTTAGCAGTTCCGCCTGTGGCAATATCGGGGCGCAGGCGGCAGGCGCAGCCGATGTCCCCGCTGACGGGCGGATGATGGTGGTGCCCTCCGGCAGGTCTTTGTCAACATCGGTAATGGCCGCGGTAAAGCCGGTGAGCTGCTGCATTCGGGTCAGGGCCGGGGCGGAAAGGGCGAAGGGCAGAAGCAGGGTCGGGCCATTAGTCTGAGAAGGATGAAGGGCAAGAAGGACAGCGGCCATGACCGCCCGGTCGTCCACGGCAAGACAGATGGATATCCCCTGATACCCGGGAGCAGCCAGAACAGCGCGCAGCCCGGCCGCCATGGCATAGACCTCGCCGAAGGTGGCGCCGGAGCGGATGAACTCCTGGTCCGGAAACTTTGGCCCTGCCAGGAGGGCTTGTATGTCTTGGGAATTATTCAACATGGAGAGTTATTTTATGACATTTCTTCTCTGCGCCTCCGCGCGAGAATAAAAAGCTTGTATTTCGTCGAAAAGGTCAATCAGCGGCGGCCGGTGCGTGATTTCAGAGAAAGTCGATCAATTGCCATCTGGTTGATTTTTCCGTTGGGAATTTTGTATGTCCCACACAATAGTATCGGAACTAAAATTTTGTTCGTGCGGCCACATAATTCCGTGGTTGGCGGGACGGACAAGGCAGAAATATGATTCGTCCGCGAGTTCCTTGAAAGCACTGCCATGCAGATAGGGCTTTACGTCAAAAACTCCTGAAATGCCACTGCTGGTAAGGATATC
>JANMTN010000076.1:0-36982 GCA_031390685.1 Desulfobulbaceae bacterium | reverse complement strand
AATGTTCACTCGCGTTCCAAGGAGCAACGGATGGCCCTTGAACTGCTTATGGATCCAAAGATCAGTCTGGTAACGCTTATCGGTCAGGCTGGCACCGGCAAGACCTTGCTGGCTCTGGCCGCTGGCCTTGAATGTGTCCTCCATCAGGGAGCTTTTGAGAAACTGCTGGTCTCCCGACCAATTATCCCTATGGGCAAGGATATTGGCTATCTGCCGGGCACAAAAGATGAAAAACTGTCGCTGTGGATGCAGCCGATCTTTGACAATCTTATTTATCTGATGCAAAAAGATCATCGCACTGAGGAAGGCACGGTGCAGCAGAAGGTGAGCATGCTGCTGAAGGAGCAACTGGTGGAGCTTGAGGCTCTGACCTATATTCGCGGCCGTTCCATCCCCAAACAGTTTGTCATCGTCGATGAGGCCCAGAATCTGACCCCGCATGAGGTGAAAACAATTATCTCCAGGGCTGGTGAAGGCACGAAAATGGTGCTCACCGGTGATCCGCAGCAGATCGATAACCCGTATCTTGATACATCCTCTAACGGTCTTTCGTATGCCGTGGAAAAGATGAAAGGGCAGTATCTTTATGGTCATGTGACCTTGAGCAAAACGGAAAGAAGTCCGTTGTCGGCCATTGCCGCAGAGTTGCTGTAATAAAACAAAGGCTGAAAGTTAAAGACTGAAGGCTAAAGATTAAAAACCAAAGGTTGAAAGTTATAGGGGTTGACTGTAGTGATGCGTCTTCATCATTCTGCAATTTGTCCTTCAGCCTTCAGTCTATCCACCTAAAAAAAATTATGCGCCAATATGTTATTGATGATCTGTCCCCCATGGAACGGGACAATATAGATTCGTATCTCAAACGCACCCTGCAGCGAGGGCCCATGATCGGCCTGTATTGGATCGTCCTGCCGCCTGAAATGCTCTCCGAGTCCCAACGCGCGCATGCTGAAAAATGCGGGCCTTATTATTGTGGCGTTGAGATGGAAAAATATGCGGTCCGTTTTGAGATGCTGGTGCGCAGTCACGCCAATTTGCATTGTGATTGTATCGCCCATGCAACTTCTGCGCAGCGTCAATTTATCCTTGATCTGGCGGATAAAATGCTGGACGAAGAGCTTATCCGGTCTTGATTTTTAATTATCTCTACATTATCAGGTTTGTAACCTTGTTGGAGGCACTATGAGTAGTTTGGTTGATTCCACCCCCCAATTCATCGAAGCGGTGTATCAAAAAATGAACACTAATATTGCCTTGGTTAAAAAACGGCTGGGCCGACCTTTGACCTATGGTGAGAAGATCCTGTATGGCCATCTTGATAATGCGATGGCGACCGACCTTGTGGCTGGTGTTTCCTATGTCAAGACCTGTCCGGATCGGGTTGCCCTGCAGGACGCGACAGCCCAGATGGCCATCTTGCAGTTTATGCTGGCTGGCAAGGATGAGGCTGCGGTACCGGTTACTGTCCACTGTGATCATCTGATTCGGGCCGAGCGTGGGGCTGAAGCGGATCTGCAGTCAGCGCGAACGGAAAATAGTGAGGTGTATGATTTCCTTGCCTCTGCCTCCCAGCGCTATGGCTTTGGCTGCTGGCTGCCGGGCGCTGGAATTATCCATCAGGTAGTGCTTGAGCAGTATGGGTTTCCCGGACTGATGATGCTGGGCACGGACTCCCATACCCCGAATGCTGGTGGAATCGGGGCCTTTGCCTCAGGGGTGGGTGGGGCTGATGCCGTGGATGTCATGGTGGGTATGCCTTGGGAAGTGCTGCATCCCCGTTTTGTGGGTGTCCGTCTTACCGGTCAGTTGCAGGGGTGGGCCGCGCCCAAGGATGTGATTCTGAAGCTCCTCGGTCTGCTCACTTGTGCTGGCGGCACGAATCGGGTTTTTGAATATTTTGGCCCAGGCACCGCCACCCTTTCCTGTACCGGCAAGGCCACTATCTGTAATATGGGCGCGGAGTTGGGCGCCACCACATCTGTCTTTCCCTATGACGAACATATGGCATCCTATCTTCATGCCTGTGGTCGTGGTGAGGCCGCATCCCTGGCCAGTAAATATGTGCATCTGCTGCAGGCAGACAGGGAGGTCCTTGCCAGTCCGGAGAAATATTATGATCAGATCATTGAGATTGATCTTTCCAGCCTTGAACCGCATCTGGTCGGGCCTCATTCCCCGGATCTTGCCGCCCCGGTCTCGGCCATGAAAGAGCATGTTGAGAAGGGCGGGTATCCAGCAAACGTGACCTACGCGCTGGTTGGTTCCTGCACTAATTCCTCATATGAAGATATGGGGCGTATTGCCGCCATGGCCGAACAGATTGCAGCTAAAGGACTGAATCTGAAGATCCCTTTGCTTTTGTCTCCAGGTTCTGAACAGGTTCGCGCCACTCTTGAGCGGGATGGTCAGCTTGCCAAGCTTGAGGCCATTGGGGTCACGGTGCTGGCCAATGCCTGTGGCCCCTGTATCGGTCAATGGACCAGAACAGGGATTGAGCCAGGGTTCAAGAATTCCATTGTGACGTCGTACAACCGGAATTTCCCCAAACGCAATGACGGCAATGTCGGCACCTGTGGCTTTATCGCCAGTCCGGAGACCTGTCTGGCCTATGCCATGTTCGGCACCTTTAATGTGAATCCTTATACCGAGCAATTGCAGGCGGCGGATGGCTCTTTTTTTATCCTGACCCCTCCTGGCAAGGTACCGGAAGTGCCTCTGCACGGTCTTGTTCGTGATGAAGCTGGCTTTCTGGCACCCATTGGGCCTATTGAACAGAGATCTGCTGTTTGTGTGCAGGTGGCGCCGGATTCGCAACGTCTGGCCCTGCTGTCTCCCTTTACTCCCTGGGATGGGCGTGATTTCATCGGTTTACGATTGCTGATGCAGGCCAAAGGCAAGTGCACCACTGATCATATCTCGCCAGCCGGTCCCTGGTTGCGATTTCGTGGTCACCTCGATAATATCTCCGGGAATATGTTCAGTGGGGCCACCAATGCCTTTACCTGTGAGACCGGCATTGGTCTGAATCAGCTGACAGGTGAGCGGCAGCCGTATAATGAGGTTGCCCGGGCCTATACCGCTGCCGGTGAAAACTGGCTGGTGGTAGGCGATGCCAATTATGGAGAGGGCTCTTCCCGGGAACATGCGGCCATGAGTCCTCGTCATATGGGGGGCCGCGTGGTGATCACCCGCTCTTTTGCCCGTATCCATGAAACCAATCTAAAAAAACAGGGGGTGCTGCCTTTGACTTTTGTCAGTGCTGCTGACTATGATTTGATTCAGGAGACTGATCGGGTGGATATCCTTGGTCTGACCGAACTTGCGCCCGGTTCCATGGTAACGGCCGTATTTCATCATGCTGATGGATCGGATTCGGCGCTGTCTCTGGCTCATTCCCTCAATGCCGAGCAGATTGCCTGGTTTAAGGCGGGTTCGGCCCTGAATTTCTTATGAGCCGTCACGAAATGCAGGGTCTTTTTCGTTCATTTCGTAAGGCAATGATGCTACAATTTCGCCCTGTTACTCCATCTCCCTTGCGGGTAGCGCGGCGGTAGGAAAAAAAATCAGGGCTACAGCAAGTACAGATCATCGCAATCCTGATTTTTTCTGGCTGCAGACCCGCCTCCATGAGTTGTGATCGGGATATCCGCCAGAAGTCGAAATGATTGCGGCGAGTCTGAAAGGCCAGGAAGGATGCGGGAAGCTCCTGGCGATGATTGATGAATTCAGCGCAGCAGAATCCCAATGAGGGGCTGATGCTGGCCAGGATGTCTTCAGGGCGGGACTGATAACAGGTGTTCATCGTCAGCACTGTTTTTTCAATGATCCCGACAACACTGCCACGCCAGCCGCAATGCACTGCGGCTATAGCTGATTGTACCGGGTCATGCAGAAGAATGGCCTGACAGTCGGCATGCTGGATCATCAATCCCACATCTTTTTGATCAGTCATCAAGGCATCAACCCCATCTTTTTCCTGATCGCGATCAGGCGTCTTCTCAATCCTGATAATCTGAGCACCATGCACCTGTCGCGCCGAAATCAGGCGGCTGATACCCAGTGAGAGTTTTATTATCTGGCGATTGTATTGCACCTTTTCTGCCTGGTCGCCAACGCCAAAACTGCAGTTGAATGAGGCAAAAGGGGCGGCGCTCACTCCATGATGGCGGTCAAAGGTGGCCAGGATGAGCTCAGGAGCAGAGGGCGTGAGAAAGGTGGAGGGTATTGGCATTGGTCTCTGGCAATCTGGCGGGTGATGGTGGATAGTGGATGAACTTGGTAAGCGATCCTGCGAGTTTTATCGTGTCAAAGAAATAAAAAGGGGAAGGTCCCATTACAGGAACCTTCCCCACATACTAACCAACATAACGGATTATTTAGGTGCCGTTAGAGAGTGACCTGACTTGCCTGGTCATTCTTTTACGGCACCTTATGTACGTTTACATCACTATAAACTTCCCGTTATTCTTGAACAATGACCTAGAATGTTGCCTCAAGGGTCACATAAACCTGATCAGCACTCTCGACTGGATCCTGACCAATCAGGGCCAGCTTGGCCAGATCAATGGAGTTGTCCAGCTCGTAGGCCTTCATGTTCCAGTCATTGGAGCCGGAATAATTATACTCGTAACGCTGATAGCCGAGACGCATAAAGGTCTTGGCGTATTTAGAGATGGCCTCGCCGGTGGGCAGGTCATAGATACCATAGACCTCATAGACATTACCGCGGGCGGCGATCTTGGACTGATAGAGATCATCATGTCCCGGGGTGAAGCCGATCCAGTTCTCGGAACCGTGGTTCCATTCTGCACCAAGCTTAAGGCCGATTGGGTCGATGTCATAGCGGACACCAACATGAGCATGGTAGCCGTTCTCGTCTTCCTGGTTGCCTGGGAAGAAGATCCCCTGGCCTACTGCATAGTCATTGAACATCCCTTTCTCGTTAGGATCGGTGCGAGACCAGCCGCCGGCTATGAAGGCATTTACAGGGCCAAACTTATCCATATAGGTGGCACCGGAATGCATGATGTTGCCCACATTTGTTCTGGGACCCATTCCGGATATATCGCCGAAATTTGCATCGATGATAGGGTCCTGGAAATTGGGGTAATTAAACACATTGGCGGCAAGAAAACTCTGAGCATAGAGGAAACGATCTCCCTTCTGCAGGATATCCCAGCTCACACCGATGAAATCGGTATCGTCCAATGGGCCGCCATCATACTGCAGGCCATCTTCAAAACCCCGTCCGTAACAGACGCGAACACGACCGGCGCCCATGTCTCCACCCCATTTATAGGCGTAACCAGTGGAAATACCGTCAAAGGCATAATCCATGATCAGCGGGGTGCCGCTGCGCTCAGTGGAGTTCATGCGGATGTTTGATGGATTGCCATCGGTTGTCGGACGACGACCAATGGAGAACCAAATGGGGGCGCCACCAATGTTGTTGAAGTTAACAAAGGCACGATCGACGCGCAGGGCATTGTCAGAAGGAGTACGGGTGGTATTGCCGTCAAACTGGGGGAAGGCGGTGCCGGAATCATCGTTCATAGCCGACTCCATGCCCCACATCTTGTACATGGCCAGACGGGCCTTGAACTCCACGTTCTCGGTAACGCCTACCCGCATGTTCAGACGAAAGCGGTTGCTCCATGAGGTTTCATTGTCAAGCTGGTTTCCAAAAACGGTATCAGCATTGTACATATCAAAACGGGCGCGGTAATCGCCGTACAGTTTAATGCGAGCTGCCAGATCCCAATCCTCAGCACGATCACTGAAACTGGAAACGGTATTGGACAGATCGCCTACCTTGGCAGTGGTCGAAGCATTGGCTTCTGCCTGGGCAGCCATTTGTGCCTTGAGCTGGTCAAGTTGCGAGCTCAGATCCTGGATCTTGCGATCAAGATCGCTGCCTTGGGGGCCAACACCTGCAGATGCAAGTACTGGCAGGGCGATCAGGCCGGCAAGTGCCAGCATGGAAATTTTTTTTACCATCTTCTTTCCTCCTACTTTTATTGAAATGTTACGATTCCAGAATCCTCCTGAGATCCCGGGTCGCATCCAAGACCCATCCTGCCCGGTTTAATGGACTGGAGAGTCATACAGTTCTATCTTTTCTCTATGTATGAATCGAATAGAGTCAGAACCAGATAGAAAAATAATTAACTACAATAATTTGTACTACCGCATTTTTATTTCCATGTCAACAAATTATCAACTTTTTTTATTTGCCACTGTTCTTGTGGTTCCGCGAGGAAGTTCAAATTTTTATCCTCCTCTTTCCCTATGTACAAAAAACAATATGGGAGGGGGCATATTATATGGTTGTTGAAAAATTGTGCAAACAAGAATATAGGACGTTATCCTGGTGGAGATAAGAGAAGAGATGTTGGGTCTATGTTCTTCTGTCTTGACATAGGATTGTTTTTTAATCCCGGCAATGTATAAGCAAATATCATGGTCATCTAAACATTTATAGCCTGAACAACCCGTCCTTCGTACTTAACATGCAACAGAGATCGCCCTTTACGCTTCATGTCAGCTCATCCTGCTGCGCCGCCCGCAGGGGCGAGGTGCGCACTCAGCACGGCACATTTCAGACCCCGGTTTTTATGCCGGTTGGTACTCAGGCAACGGTCAAGGCGATAACCCCTGAAAACCTGAAAGAAATGAATGCCCAGATCATCCTTGGCAATACTTATCATCTGTACATCCGGCCAGGCCATGAACTGATCAGGGATTTCGGCGGGCTGCATGGATTTATGAATTGGGATCGTCCCATCCTGACCGATAGTGGGGGATTCCAGATCTTCAGTCTCAAGGAATTGGCCAAAATCACCGAGCAAGGGGCTGCTTTTCGTTCGCATCTTGATGGCGCCAAGCTCTTTTTGAGTCCTGAGGAGGCGGTGCATGTTCAGGAGGCCCTGGGTTCGGATATCATGATGTGTCTTGATACCTGTATTCCCTATCCTGCAACTCGCGAGGAAACCATCAAGGCAACCGATCTCACCAGCCGTTGGGCCAGGCGTTGCCGGGAGGCCCAGACTGATACCGGTCAGCTCCTCTTTGGCATTGTTCAGGGCGGGATGTTTGCTGATTTGCGAAAAGAACACGCGCAGGCCCTTATTGATATCGGTTTTGATGGGTATGCCCTCGGCGGGCTCAGTGTCGGCGAAGACAAGGCCTTGATGCAGGAGATGACCGAGGCGGTCATCCCGCATCTGCCGGCGGAATATCCCCGCTATCTGATGGGAGTCGGCACCCCTGAAGATCTGGTAGAGGGGGTGTATCGGGGCGTGGATATGTTTGATTGCGTGATGCCCACCCGCAATGCCCGCAACGGCACCTTGTTCACGTCAACCGGTAAGGTTATCATTAAAAATGCCCGGTATCGGGACGACAAGGCTCCTGTGGATGTCAACTGTGACTGCTACACCTGTCGCAACTATTCCCGGGCTTACCTGCGCCATCTCTTTCAGTGTCGGGAGATACTCAGTTATCATCTGAATACCATCCACAATCTCCATTATTACTTGAATCTGATGGCAGAGATGCGGGCCGCCATTGAACGTGATCAATTTACCGCCTTCCGCAACGATTTTTATGGCAGGCTTGCATGTGAATGATTAAAATAAATCCATTTACGAAAGGGAAATGTCCCTGATAGAAGATAACGTTGAGATAACGTTGCCCTTTACATTACAATTTTTTGGAGGAACCATTATGCCATCATTCGGAGCAGGGGGATCATTTGCCTCTTTTGTCCCTCTTATTCTTATCTTTGTGGTTTTTTACTTTCTGTTGATCAGACCTCAACAGAAACAGGCCAAGCAGCAGCAGCAATTTTTAAATGATTTGAAGACTGGAAACAAGGTTATCACCAAAGGCGGTATTCATGGCACCATCACTGGGTTGACGGATACTGTTGTTACCTTGGAGATCGCCCAGGATGTCCGCGTTAAGGTCTCCCGTTCTGCCATTGCCAGCCCAGAAAGTGCGAATGTAGCAGCCCCAGTTAAGGCTGGCGGTTGAGGTCTCGGCGGCTGCTGATACTCTGCAGGTTGTAGGGGACGCTCCAACACCAGGGTTGATGCTGTTCAGGCTCAACCCTGGTGTTGTTTTGTTGTATGTTTCATGACAGGGTTGCAAGGGGTAGGTAAGTTTAGAAAATCTTTACAATATTTTCTTTTTTTGATAAATAAAAGGTATGGATAGGTTAAAAAGATTAGTAATGGATAGGATGATTTTTCTTTTGTTTGTGTAAGTAAAGAAAGGAGAACCATATCATGACGAGCCAGGAAGCCATTGGCATTCTTATGTTGAGTCCATTTTATTTTAAAATGTCCCCCGCTGACCGGAAAAAATTGGTGCAGGAATATTGTGATTTTTTTAATATAATTGCAGTGCCGCAGAATGAATCGGATAATAATAAAAAATAGCAGGAATACCCCTTTCCCTCCCCTCCAATTTGTCCCTATCTTTTTCAGATATCTTTTTGATTTGAAAACTCTGGCATAATGTCAATCAAGTTACTGGCTGTTGAATTGTATCGTGCCCAGCAGAATGTTGGTCACATTGAAGCGCAACTTGAACTCACACCCTTGAACGCATTAGAGGTCGTGCGTGAGGAGTTGCGTGAGGAGTTGCGTCATGCCCAGGCAGAATTGCGGCAATTGCGCAAGATGCTTGATGACAAGAAGGTGTCTTCCTCTTTAAGTCCCCATTCCCGTTTGTATTAAAGGTCTTTCAGAAAGCTTTTTTTCCGGCATTGCTTAAAGGTCTCTTCAGTCGTTTTTTTTTGTTTGATGCAAAGCGCATCAACGAGGAATGATCCCTTTGTCTTTCAGCAGAGAAATCACCTTCTCCGCGCACTCTTCAAGAGATGTTGAGCCGCTCTCCAGACGGAGATCTGGGGCTTCTGGGATTTCATACGGCGAGGAGATGCCGGTGTAGTTCTTGATGAGGCCGGCCCGGGCCTTTTTGTAGAGGCCTTTGACATCTCGTTGCTCACAGATTGCCAATGGGCAGGCGCAGTAGATTTCCAGAAAGTGGTCTGCGCCAACAATATCCTTTACCTTCTGTCGATCCTTTGCCATGGGGGAAATAAAGGCGGTAAGGGCAATAACCCCGGCCTGCAGGAAGAGGTTTGCCATCTCGCCGATGCGCCGGATGTTTTCGCTGCGGTCTTCCACGCTAAAACCCAAATCCGAACAGAGGCCATGACGGACATTGTCGCCATCAAAGACAAAGGTCCGGCAGTCCATAGTATGGAGCTGCTCTTCCACGGCATGGGCAATGGTGGATTTTCCGGAGCCGGAAAGCCCTGAGAACCAGAGATTCACCGCTTTGTGTTTGTTCAGAACCTCTCGCCGGGCTTGGGTTACCGTGGCATGGTGCCAGACTATATTTTTTTGCTTTTCAGTCATCGGCCCAACTCTCTTGCTTGGATTTGTTCGCGCGGGGAGTTACAATTGCTTTAAATAAAAAAGTAACATATGATACTGTCTGTCTGTTGTCAATATATCAGGCCAAGAGACAACAGGACATGACATTGCCCTGTGAAGGGTTTGCCCGGATACAGATGATAATCTCCATTTCGTTACGACAGCCAAGGATAAAGAGCGACCGGCTCTTTAAGCCGATCACGGTATTTTAATGTTACGGTTATTTCTGAATAACGGTCGAAGGTAGGGAGGGACAATGGAAAATATCTTCTGGTGGCATTGGATTGTTCTGGGAGTCATCCTGATTCTTATGGAGCTGGTAGTGCCGTCCTTCACCATTTTTTGGTTTGGCCTGGGGGCTCTTGTGACGGGACTGTTGCTGGCCATACTCCCCGAGATCTCGCTGAAGTGGCAAGTGTTGGTGTTTTCCGTGTCCAGTATCGGATTTACCGTTTTCTGGTTTCGTCTTTTTGTGTCACGGAAAAAAATCAAGACCCTGCTGGTCGATGAACAGTCAGCCATTGGCCAGACCGGGATCGCTGCCACTCGGGCCATGGTCCCGGGGGAGATGGGCCGGGTGGTTTTTTCTGTTCCGGTGCTGGACGATGAATCCTGGATGTATCTGGCCGATGAGCCAATAGAAACCGGTAACCGGGTCCGGGTGATAGCGGTTCTTTCTCCCGATCATAAAGACCGGATCCTTCAGGTGGAAAAAGTGCGGTGATGCTGTTTAATCTTTAAAGAGGAGGAATTCATATGAATGTAGGTCTTATTATTGTTGGGGCTATTCTGGTTCTTGTCGTGGTGACCATTGCCAACGGGGTCAAGATTGTTCCGCAGGGATATGAGTATGTTATCATGCGGCTTGGTAAATATCATGCAACGCTGACTCCGGGTCTGAATCTGATTATCCCTTATATTGATACCATTGCCGCCAAGGTAACGCGAAAAGATATCTCGCTCGATATCCCGAGCCAGGAGGTTATTACCCGTGATAATGCGGTGATCATCACCAATGCCATTGCCTTTATCAACATCCATACCCCGCACAAGGCCATTTTCGGTATCGATTTTTATGAACATGCCACCAGAAATCTGATTATGACCAATCTGCGGGCCATTATCGGTCAGATGGACCTCGATGATGCCCTCAGTTCCCGGGAGCAGATCAAAATTAAGCTTATTCAGGCCATTGCCAATGATCTTGAGGATTGGGGGTTGACGGTCAAGAGTATCGAGATTCAGGATATCAAGCCATCGACCACCATGCAGGCCTCCATGGAGCGTCAGGCAGCGGCGGAGCGAATTCGCAGGGCGGCCATCACCGAGGCCGAAGGAGAAAAACAGGCCGCTATCCTGACAGCAGAAGGTCAGAAACAGAAGGCCATCCTGGAAGCGGAGGGCAGCCTTGAGGCCTCGAGACGGGACGCCGAAGCCCGGATTGTCCTCGCCAATGCCACTAAAGATGCCCTGGCGCTGGTGCAACAGGGGCTCGGGAACGAACAGTTGCCGGCCCTTTACCTGCTGGGCGAGAAATACATAGCCACGTTACAGCATCTGGGCACCTCCGCTAATGCTAAGATTGTGATCCTGCCGGCGGATCTGCCGACGGCGATTCAGGGGATGTTCGGTCTTAAGATTTCGAAATAGCAGAATATCTTTATGAATTTGATCTATATGGTCCTTGCCCCTGTCCCTTTCATGTATGCCGCCATGATTTGAGGCGGCATAGAAAAAGTGGACACAGGGCTTGCGGTCATAGCCTTTTTCATGTCAAACCGTCTCATTCAATACAAATCCTGATCGTTAAAAATATCCGTTAATTGTTCTTGTTCACTGATTATGAATGGACGAGGTGCATGGAGAAGATGAATCACTATATCGTCACTTTGGTTTTTTTCTGTTGCAGTAACGTATTATGACCTTTGCCTGGTATGGTCATTTGACCAATATGGCGCATCGAACATGGATATTTGCAGCCCTGGTGAGCTGGGGGGTAGCCTTGTTTGAATATCTGCTTCAGGTTCCCGCTAACCGCATTGGTCATCAGGTCATGAATGCGGGCCAGTTGAAGATTATGCAGGAGGTCGTGACCCTGTCAGTTTTTATCTGCGTCCCTTTTTCTCTGTTCTATGTGAAAGAAAAATTTTCCCTTGATTATCTGTGGGCCGGAACTTGTCTGCTGGGCGCGGTTTTTTTTCTGTTCCGTTCCAGGATATGGGGACGTGAAAGGTTCGTTGTGCAAGGTAAATTAAACGTGAGTCGCGGGTTGCAAGACTCTAAGGGTGGGGCGGTATGGCACGATTTCTGAAAAAGAACAAGGCAAGCCTGCATCGGCCGCCTGGTGCTGTTATTTTTGTTGGCAGTCAGAAGGTGGAGCAGGCCAGGGTCAGCGTTATGGATTATGATCAGGGCAATCTGCGGGAACTTGACCTGAAAAAGGTTACGGATGGTGAGCGATTCAAGAAAACAGACACTGCCACCTGGATCAATGTCGACGGGGTTCACGACACCGATCTGATCACGGAGCTCGGCAGGAGCTTTGATCTCCATCCCCTGATTCTTGAGGATATTGTCCATACCGGCCAACGGCCGAAGATGGAGGAGTATGATGACTGTCTCTTTCTGGTGGTCAAGATGCTCCGTTTTGACAAGGATCAGGAGCAGGTGATTGGCGAGCAGTTGAGCATGGTGCTGGGCCGGAACTTCCTTCTGACCTTTCAGGAGCAGCCCAGTGATTCCTTTGAACCGGTTCGGGAGAGAATCCGCAGGCAGAAAGGACGGGTCAGGGGGGCAGGGATTGATTATCTTGCCTATGCTCTGCTCGACGTCGTTGTTGACAACTATATCTTTATCATAGAACGATTGGGAGAGAAGGTGGAGGATCTTGAGGAAGAGGTCCTTTTTGCTCCCAGTCAGGCGGTGCTGGAAAAGATCACCCGCTATAAAAGGGAGATGAACTATATCCGCAAATCGGTCAGGCCGTTCAGGGAACTTATTCTGCAGTTGAACTCGCTGGATTCGGATATGATAAACGATAAGACCGCTCCTTTTCTCAGGGATATGCAGGGCCTGGCCCTGCAGTCGGTTGAGATTATTGACACCTATCGCGAGATGCTTTTTGACCACCTGAATATCTATAATACCGGGGTGAGCATAAAGTTAAATGAAATCATGAAGGTGTTGACCATCTTTTCCGCCATCTTCATTCCGTTGACGTTCATTGCCGGGGTGTATGGGACCAATTTTGAATATTTTCCCGAGCTTCATTATCGATACAGTTACTTTATCTTCTGGGCGTTCCTGCTGTCGGTGGCTCTGGTAATGGTCAAATTTTTCAGGAGGCGTGGCTGGCTGTGAAGGTTTTATTGAAAAGAAACGATTCAGGAAAAAGGGTTGATATTGACATGGCTGCTAAATGTTGAGTATAGAGTATGAAAAATATTTTCTCATAAGATAGTGCTTGGAAGAGCTGAAATCTGAGCAGTGAGTGGCCGGTTGATGGCTGAAAACTGCTTGCGGAGTGCTTGAGAGTTAAGAATATTAAAAGCAAGTTATGAAAGGGGTGAAACGATTATGGGAATCAAGCGGTTATTTACAGGGATTGCTGTTCTTCTTCTGCTGTTGCAGGTATCTTGTGATTCCGGCCCGAAGGAATCCTCAAAATCACAGCCTGCGAGCAAGGCCGGTTCCCACAAGGCGATCAGCGTGAAAGGTTCTGACACCATGGTCCATCTGACCAGCTCCTGGGCGGAGCAGTTTATGGGCCTGTATCCAGGTACCCAGGTCTCGGTGACCGGTGGCGGATCAGGCACCGGTATTGCCGCCCTGTTGAATGGAACGACCGATATCTGCGCCTCTTCCCGTGAGATTCAAGGCAAGGAAAAAGAGCTTGCGCTCCAGAAAAAAATTGATCTTGTGGAGCATGTGGTGGCCCGTGACGGGCTGGCGATTATTGTCAATCCGGCCAATCCGGTCGCTGAGCTTTCCATGGAGCAGATCCGTAAGATCTTTACCGGTGAATACGCGAACTGGAAGGATGTGGGTGGCCCTGACCTGCCTGTTATCGTGCTGTCTCGGGAATCAAGTTCCGGCACCTTTGTCTTTTTTCAGGAATTTGTGCTCAATAAAGCGGATTATACCCCCAAGGCCAGGCTCCTGGCAGGCACCTCGGCCCTCGTGCAGTCAGTGGCCGCTGATCAGGGGGCCATTGCCTATGTCGGTCTGGCCTTTGCCCTGGAGGCGAAGGCCACGGTGAAAATGGTACCGGTCAAATCTTCAGATGGCGCTCCGGCCTTTCACCCCAGTGATGAAACGGTGCGCGCCGGTCAGTACCCGGTGGCCCGGCCCCTCTATCTGTACACCAATGGCAGTTCCTCTTCAGAGGTGAAGTCCTTTGTTGACTTCTGTCTCAGTGATGCCGGCCAGAAGATTGTGACAGAAACCGGTTATATATCAGCGAAGTAACGCTTATGTGGAAAGACAAGGCCATGCGTCTTTTGATGGTGAGCGCGGCCTCAACCAGCATTTTTCTTGTTGTGCTCATCTTTATCTTTCTGGTGAAGGAGGCTGCCCCTTTTGTCCTGAAGCCGGGCCTTGGGGCCCTGCTTGATCGGCAGTGGATTCCTGTTTCCTTTGTCCAGGAACATTTTGGCATCCTGCCCCTGGTGACAGGTTCGGCCCTGGTAACCGGGCTGTCCATGCTCTTTACTATTCCCTTATCCGTGCTGGGCGCCATCTATATCGCCGAGATCGCCAGTCCCGTTGAGCGGGAGATCCTGAAACCCTTTATTGAGCTGCTGGCCAGTATCCCGTCAGTGGTTCTTGGTTTTTTCGGCCTGGTGGTTCTGGCGCCGCTGATCAAGTCCCTCTTTGGCCTCGGCACCGGGTTGACTGCCCTGACCGGAGCCTTTCTTCTTACCCTGATGGCCATTCCCACCGTGATCTCCCTGTCTGAAGATGCCATCATGAGTGTGCCGCGCGCCTATAAGGACGCCTCTCAGGCCTTGGGGGCCAGTGAGCTGCAGACCATTTTTCAGGTGATTATTCCGGCCGCTTTGCCCGGGATTATCGCCGCAATCATGCTGGGCGTGGGTCGGGTTGTCGGCGAGACCATGGCGGTGCTCATGGTCACCGGCAACTCCGCCCTCATGTCCTGGTCGCCGCTGGCCCCGGTGCGGACCATGACCGCGACCATTGCCGCGGAAATGGGCGAGGTCTCCTTCGGCAGCATTCATTATCAGGCCTTGTTCTGGATCGGCCTGGTGCTCCTGGCGGTGACCTTTGTCCTCAATATCATTGCCCAGCGGGTCCTGGTTCGATACGGGATGATGAAATGAGCATCCGCAGAGAGCAGATAATTTATTGTCTGATCAGGCTGGTCATGTACTCGATTGTCCTGGTGATTGGCTATATCCTCTTTGATATTGTCCGCCATGGGCTGCCGGCCCTGAGCTGGGAATTTATTTCCGACTATCCCCGGAAGAGCGGGTCAGAGGGGGGGATTCTGCCGGCCATTGTCGGTACCCTGTCGCTTCTGGCGGGAACCATTATCGTGGCCCTGCCCCTTGGCATATGCAGCGCCATCTACCTCTCTGAATATGCGGAACAGACCCGTTTTACCACCATCATCCGCCTGGCCATTATCACCCTGGCCGGGGTGCCCTCCATTGTCTATGGCCTTTTTGGTCTGGGGCTCTTTGTCCTCTTTCTCAATTTCGGCACCTCTATTCTTGCCGGCAGTCTGACCTTGGCCTGCATGATCCTGCCCACCATTATTGTCTCCAGTGAAGAAGCATTGCGGGCTGTGCCTCTGGGATACAGGGACGCAAGTCTGGCCCTGGGCGCCACCAAGTGGGAGACCATCCGCACCAACGTCCTGCCCTATTCCCTGTCCGGCATCATCACCGGATCTATTTTGGGGATCGGCCGGGCCGCCGGCGAGACAGCACCCATTCTGCTGACTGTTGCCGCCTTTTATCTGCCGAAACTGCCAAAATCAATCTTTGATCAAGTTATGGCCCTGCCATATCATTTGTATATCCTGGCCACCCAGCACCCGGAAGCTGACAAGGTCCTGCCCCTGCAGTATGCCACGGCCCTTGTCCTGTTGCTTCTGGTTCTCGGCCTCAGTCTGGGGGCCATATTCATCCGCATTCATTTCAGGAAAAAATATCGATGGTAGAGACCTCTCCTTTTCCCGCAGATACTGAGCATGTTATCACCACCAGCAGGGTGAACTTTTTTTACGGGGCCACTCAGGCCCTGTTTGATATCAGCATGGACATTCCCGGCCGCCGGGTCACCGCCTTTATCGGCCCTTCCGGCTGTGGCAAGTCAACATTTCTGCGCATCTTCAACCGGATGAATGATACCATTACCGGGACCCGCCTTGAAGGAGATGTCCGCATCAATGGTGAGGATATCTATGAAAATGGCAGTAATGTTGTGCGGTTGCGCAGGAAGGTGGGGATGGTCTTTCAGAAATCAAATCCCTTTCCCAAATCCATTTTTGACAACGTGGCCTATGGTCCCCGTATCCATGGCATCAAGGATAAGCAGCAATTGGCCGAGATTGTGGAGCAGAGCCTGATTCGATCCGCCCTGTGGGATGAGGTGAAGGACAGGCTGCAGACCAACGCTCTGGGATTGTCGGGCGGTCAGCAGCAACGTCTCTGTATTGCCAGGGCCCTGGCCGTGGGACCTGAAATCCTGCTCATGGATGAACCGGCTTCCGCCCTTGATCCGAAATCAACCATTCGCATTGAAGATCTGATTGGCGAGTTACGCCATGAGTATACCATTGTTATTGTTACTCATAATATGCAACAGGCCGCCCGTATCTCAGATTATACCGCCTTTTTTTATGAAGGGCGGTTGGTGGAATTTAATGCCACCAAGAAGATATTTACCAAGCCGCGGGAAAAACAGACGGAAGATTATATAACCGGGCGTTTCGGTTGAGCCGCTGTAAAACTAAAAGAGTTGTCTGGATGTCAAAAACGGCACAAGGAGTCGTGACAAATGGTCAAGAAAACAAGAGTTGTTTCCTAACGATTCCTAAGGGAGAAGCAGATTATGTCACAGCATTTACAGAAAGAAATCGCCGCGCTCAAGGAAAAAATTATCTATATGGGGACGGAGGTGGAAGATCGGGTCTACCGGGCCACGGTTTCACTCATTAACAGGAATCAGGAGATGGCGCAGGTCGTGCTCTCCGGGGATCATGAAATTGATCAGCTGGAGGTAGATATTGAAGAGGATTGTTTAAAGAGCCTTGCCCTGTATCAGCCAGTGGCCACGGATCTTCGTTTTATCATTGCCGTCTTGAAGATCAACAGTGATCTGGAGCGGGTGGGGGATCTGGCCGTGGGCATCGCTGAACGCAGCAGCTATCTTATTGATCAGCCGGGAATAACGATCGCCTTTGATATGGCAGCTATGATGCATACCGTGCAAAGCATGCTCACCCGCAGTATCGAGGCCCTGGTCAATCTGGATGTACAGAAGGCATATCGGGTCCGTTCTGAGGATGATCTGGTGGATGCCATGAATCGGGATATGTATGCCATGGTGAAAGAGGAGATGGTAAAATATCCCGATCGTATCAATATCCTGTTGCATAATCTCTCAATCAGTCGGCATCTGGAGCGGATTGCCGATCATGCCACCAATATAGCGGAAGATGTCATTTACCTGGTGAACGCCGAGATCATCCGCCATTCACCGGAGGTCTTTGAGGATTAAGCTGGTGTTTTTTCGTGCAGCTCGTGGCTCAATGGATGTGTCATCCCTTCTGAAATTTTGCCATAAACTTTTTATCA
Organism: Desulfobulbaceae bacterium; assembly: GCA_031390685.1. Lineage (GTDB taxonomy): Bacteria > Desulfobacterota > Desulfobulbia > Desulfobulbales > Desulfocapsaceae > UBA2270. The sequence continues at coordinate 19,713 of JANMTN010000076.1, read as the reverse complement.
ATCCAGTCCTTGATCCAGAAGGCCAGCCTTCCGCTAAAGAATAGCCATTTTTTACGTAACACCCCTTGGCCGTTTCCCAGATTAAAAATCAGGAGATAGTCGCCGCCGGGATCAAAGGGCATGAGATCCTCACCCTGAAGATACGCCTTAAGGTTATGAAAAAGGATGGGATTTTCTCTGACCGCATAGACCCCTACCTTGTTCAGGGTCTGCGGCTGAAAAGAGATGCAGTCGCCGCCGCCAAAGATCTCCGGATAGTCAGGGCTTTGCAGATAGCGATTGACCAGCAGGCCGCCATCCGGGCCAACGGCGATTCCGGCCTGACGAAAAAAAGAAGAGGGGTGGACCCCGGTTGCCAGGATAATAAAATCGGCATGTTGCGTGATCCCGCAATCAAAGATGAGAATGTTGTCCTGGATGCTCTTCAGATAGCCATATTCATGGATGACTACCCCATTTTCCTCCAGCAGATGTCGGCTTTTGCGGCGTACATTTTCCGGAGATCTGGCCATGAACCGGTGGCCGGCAAAGAGCGATACCTTGGTTTTGTGCCCGGTTCTGCTGACTAGCTGTCGGATATTGCCCGCCACCTCGGCCCCGGCTGGCCCGCCACCGATAACGGCAATAGTCACTGATTGCTGTTCCGCTTTTTTCTTGATCTGCTGCCGGGCCTCATACAGGCGTTCAATGGGTTTCACGGTATAGATGGTGGAGGCGTCGCCGACAATTTCCGGGAGATCGATGCTGCTGCCGGTATTGAAGGAGACCACATCATACCCGACACTGCGGCCGGATGCCAGGTGCAGCAGCCGCGCGGCAGGGTCGATGCCGACAATAGAGTCGCGGATAAAGGTGCCGCCCTGTTCCTCAACGGTCTGCCTGGTGGCAAAACGAATATCATTGGGTTCGTAGGTCGCGCCCAGCATACCGGGGCCCATGCCGGAATAGTAATGATAGTCTGAAGGGCCGATGACTGTTACGGTGTGTCCCAGATCGCATAATAGCCTGATGTTGGCCAGGGTAACCATGTGGGCATGTCCGCCGCCTGCCAGAACTAGATGCTTTCCCATTTGCCGCGCTCTCCTCTCTGGTTTTTCTTTGGTAGTTACTCAGGTTTTGAGCTTGAAGGGTGAAGCCTGAAGGATATCAATCATCACTCAACGCCCGGCTCAAGTCAGCACATCAAAAATCCCGGCATCCTGGTCTGATCACGCATTCTTTATCCATAAAAACCTTCGGCCTTCACTCTCTCACCGGGGCAGTTACTATTCTTTGAATAGATGGATATCTTGTAAAATTGAACGCAAGGAATCAACTGATGGCCTTTGTGACTATTTCCCGGTCAAAATAGTTTATGGCCATGCCCGCGTCAACCACCATGGTCTGGGCGGTGATGCCTGAGGAGCGTTCCGAGAGAAGAAAGACGGCGGTATCTGCGGCCTCTTGAGTGGTCAGCGCCTTTTTTCGCAGGGTGGCCTTTTCGGCAAAGAGATAACTGTCCACATAGCCGGGAATCCCGGCGGAGGCGGAGGTTTTGAGCAACCCCGGGGCAATGGCGTTGAAGCGGACGTTTGAAAAAGCGGAAAAGCTCTTGGCGAGAAAGCAGAGAGAGGAGTCGAGTGCGGCCTTGATCGGCGCCATATAGCCATAATTTTCGGCCGCCATCCGGGTGGTTGAGATAGAGATGGTGACCACTGAGGCATTAGTGGTCAGCAGTCCCTGAAAATGGTTGCAGATGGAAATAAGGGAAAAACAGGAGATGTCCATGGCCTGGAGAAAATCCTTTTTCAAGGTGGCATGAAAGGGTTGCATGCCCTCAGTGTAATTGGCATAGGCAATGGAGTGCACCAGGCCGTCAATGCGTCTGCCCGTCCCGGCCTGAATTTCCCCGGCAACCTCATCCCGGACGCGGATAATATTGTCTTCATCTGCCACATCGCAGATAAAAACCGGGCATCCCGGAAACAGGCTGCGGGCGGTCTCCTGACGGGCCGGGGAGCGGACCACATGGATTACCTGCGCCCCTTGGGCAAGCAGGGTCTTGCCAATGGCGCAGGCGATGGATTTTTTATTGGCCAGCCCGAAGATGACGAAACATTTATCAGTAAGATTGAGAAAATCCATGGTGAAGTCCTGTCGAAGCGGTTATTTTTTGAGGTGTTTATGAAAGATGGTCCCTTGCTCGAAAGCTCCTTAACCAGAATACCCTTTTTCCCGTCTTTGTTTCAATGATTGAATTCTCTTCGCAGATCATATCTCCAATAACTCCTATTGGCATCATTCATTCCTGTTATCCGGAAAAATTTGGCATCCCCCGACAGCCGGGTCTGGTCAAGAGCAGCAGCGGCCGTCTGGAGTTGTTGCCGCCGTGGAACCGGGAAGAGATGATCAAGGGGCTGGATGCTTTTTCGCATATCTGGATCCAGTTTCAATTTCACGAAGCGGTGGCAGAGGGGTGGCGTCCCACGCTCCGCCCGCCCTGGCTGGGCGGCCAGAAGCGGGTGGGGGTTTTTGCCAGTCGCAGTCCCCATCGGCCTAATCATCTGGGGTTTTCTGTGGTCCGGCTCACGGGAATCAGGAAAGAAAAAAAGGGGCTGTTTCTCGAGATTGCCGAGATCGACCTGCTTGATAAGACACCGGTTATTGATATCAAGCCTTATATCCCTTACAGTGACAGTGTTCCCGGAGCCAGTGGCGGTTTTATCCCCCCACCTGAGTCGGTGGAGAGTGAAGTGCTGTTTACCGAGGCGGCGGCGCAAGCTTGCAGCGAGTATGAAGAGCGTACCGGCCGCAGGCTCAGGTCATTGATTGCCGAGACTCTGGCGCAGGATCCAAGGCCGGCAAGCCAGCGTCATCAGACGCGCGAGTACGGGATGGCGCTCTGGGACATAAATGTCCGCTGGCAGGCCCATGGGGAGTGTTTTCTGGTGCTGTTGATTGGGGAAGAGTGAGGCCGGAGAGGGATGATGGATCAGGGGCGGGCAAATTCAGTGAGTGTGCAGTAGACCCGACCGCCGATATCGTAGCTGCTGGTGAGAGTGTTATACTTGAGGCTGCCGCCTTTAATGGATACTTTGTCGCCAGTGAGTCTGGTGGGCCCGGGACAGTGGGCAATCTTGGTCTTGTCGTTATAGTGAAGCAGGTCGGTGTGGATCACGTATTTATCCTTGGGCTTTTTGATCACCACATTATCAATGAGGCTGAGCTGGCTTGAGCCCTTGTCGAAGACACCTTTTCTGGCGGTGACGTAAGTGTGTTCGCCTTGTTCGGTGATGATGGTGGCGTTGACATCTTCCATCTTGAATTCATTGGTCGTTTTACCGGTCATGGCCCGGGTGGCAATGAGATCAAGGGTCGTTTTCCCATTATGGCTCTGGGTGATATGAACGGTATTCATGGTAAAATCATGAGCATCCGGCCGATTCTGGGCCAAGGCAGGGTCATACCCGCCACGGGGAGCGAGAAAGGCGGTCAGTGGTATGCGCCACAGAGGGAAGGTGAGCAGCAGGGCGAAGGGCACCAGCCAGATAATGTTTCTGCTATTGAGGAGCCGTTGCGAAATAATCAGTATATTTTTAACCATTTCGTTACGGCTCCCTGTGTTGTTTTTTCAATCCAGATGGCGCCATTATTTTTTTAAAACGGTTTATATTTATATTCATCGGCTCATATAGCTTTGCAGAAGTTCCCGGTACCGCCCTTTGGCCTCAAGGATCAGGTCGCAGATCTCCCGGACTGCGCCATGGCCGCCTGAGTGTTCAGTGGTGTAATGGGCGGCGTCCTGTGCCTCGCGCACGCCATTGGCCGGGGCGGCGCTGAATCCGGCGCGGGTGAGCAGGACAAGATCGAGCCAGTCATCTCCCATATAGGCTATTTCAAAGGGCTTACAGCCTGATTGCTGGAGAATCTCCTTATAGGCCTCCAGTTTGTTGCCGGCCCCCTGATAGATATAGCGCACCTTCAGGTTGGCGCAGCGCCGGGCCACGGCCTCGGAGCTGCGGGCAGTGATCACCCCAATCTCCAGGCCTGCCTCTTGCAGAAGGCGCAGGCCAAAACCATCCTGGGTATTGAATGCCTTTGATTCCTGGCCCTCATGGGAATAGATGAGACTGCCGTCGGTGAGCACGCCATCCACATCCAGGAGCAGGATCTTGACGGGCCTGGCCTTGGCAAGCGCTGCCATCCAGGCCGCACTGCGCGCAGGGCTGGCCGGCTGGTCTCTGGCCATGGTACGGTAGCCTTCGAGGATCTCGCAGTCTGAAGGGTAGCGGCCAGGTTTTGTCGGAGGACAGGAATCAGGGGACATGGGAATCAGGGGCTAATAAAATACTATTTTGAAGGACAGGATCAAGGCCAAGGCTGAAGGTAAAAAATTGAAGGTGTGACCACTTAAAATTCTTTACATACCTGACGAATCTGCACCAGTTGGGTCAGGATTGCTTCAATATGGTCAAGGGCGATGGAATTAGGACCGTCGCAGAGGGCCTTGTCGGGGTCTGGATGGACCTCCATGAACAGGCCGTCAATACCTGCCGCAACTGCGGCCCGGCTGAGTGGGGCGATGAACTGTCTCTGGCCGCCGGAAGAGCCGCCGGAGCCTCCGGGCAGTTGCACCGAGTGGGTGGCATCAAAGATCACCGGGCAGTCAAAGGAGCGCATGATGGGGAGCGCACGCATATCCACTACCAGATTATTGTAGCCAAAACTTGCCCCCCGTTCGACCAGCATGATTTTTTTGCCGCCAGCCGCCCGAATCTTGTTCACGGCGTTTTCCATGTCCCACGGAGAAACAAACTGGCCTTTTTTCAGGTTAATGGGCCTGCCTGTCTGGGCCACGGCGGTCAGCAGATCGGTCTGCCGACAGAGAAAAGCCGGGATCTGGATGATATCCAACACTTCAGCCGCCGCTTGTACCTGGGCTGTTTCATGGACATCAGAGATCACGGGCACCTGCATCTCTTCTTTGATTCGGGAGAGGATAGCCAGCCCCTGTTCCAGGCCCGGCCCGCGGTATGACGAGAGGGAGGTGCGGTTAGCCTTGTCAAAGGAGGCCTTGAAGACATAGGAAAGCCCGAGGCGAGCGCAGATCTCCTGCATAGTGCCTGCTACCCTGCGGGCCAGTTCTTCTGATTCAAGGGCGCAGGGGCCGGCGATAAGCAGCAGGGGATGGCCCATGCCCACCTGGATCAAATCACCAGAGGGCGTGGCAATAGCGACCGGGGAGATCATTGGCCTTTATGTTTTATGGCCGCAGCGATGAAATCACGGAACAGGGGATGTGGTCGCATCGGTTTAGATTTGAATTCCGGATGAAACTGGCAGCCAAGAAACCAGGGATGTTCGCCCAGTTCAACAATCTCCACCAGATTGTTGTCAGGAGATGTCCCGGAGATCACCAGGCCTTTTTCTTCCAGCCTCTGCCGATAGTCGTTGTTGAACTCGTAGCGGTGTCGATGCCGCTCGGATATTTCATCCATGTCATAGGCGGCTCTGGCCAGGGTGTCTTCGCGCAACTTGCAGGGATAGGCGCCAAGGCGCAAGGTGCCCCCCATCACAGAGGTTTCGTCACGGACCTGCATCTTGCCGGTGCGATAGTCAAACCATTCCTTGATGAGGTAGATAACCGGATCAGGGGTGGTGGGCTCAAGTTCTGTGGAATCAGCCGCGGGTAATCCTGCTATATTACGGGCATATTCAATAACGGCCAGTTGCATCCCAAGGCAGATGCCGAAGAAGGGGATCTTCTGCTCCCGGGCATAGGTGATCGCCTTGATCTTGCCGGCCACTCCTCGCTTGCCGAAACCTCCCGGCACCAGAATGCCATGGCATCCGGCAAGCAGCTCAGCAGGATTCTGTCCTTCCATATCCTCGGCGCTGATGTAGCGCAGTTCGACCTTGGCATCATTGGCCAGTCCGCCGTGCACCAGGGCCTCATGCAGGCTCTTGTAAGATTCGGTCAGGTCAACATATTTACCGGTAATGGCAATGGTGACGGTCTGTTTGGGATTTTTGATCTTGTGAACCAGATCTTCCCAGGGTTTGATATTGGGTTTCCCGGTCCAGATGTTGAGCAGCTCGAGGATCTTGGTGTCTAAGCCTTCTTTGTGGAATCGGAGCGGCACTTCGTAAATTGAATCGACATCAATGCCGGTGATCACGGCGTCTTTGGACAGACTGCAGAAAAGTCCGATCTTGGCCTTCAGCTCATCGGTCAGGGGCACTTCGGTGCGGCAGACCAGGATATCGGGCTGGATGCCGTCGGCGCGCAGTTCCCGTACCGAGTGTTGGGTGGGCTTGGTCTTGACCTCGCCTGCGGTCTTGATATAGGGCACGTAGGTGAGGTGGATGTAAAGGGTGTTCTCCCGTCCCAAATCGCCTCGCAACTGCCGGATGGCCTCAATAAAGGGCAGGCCTTCTATGTCGCCGACGGTGCCGCCAATCTCAATGATGGCCACATCGACGCTGCCGTCAAGCTGGAGGATGGCCTCCTTGATCTCGTTGGTGATATGGGGGATGACCTGAACGGTGCCGCCCAGATATTCACCGCGACGTTCCTTGGTGATGACCGAATAGTAGATCCGTCCCGAGGTGTAGTTGTTCTTCTGGGCCATGACCGCGTTGGTATAGCGTTCATAATGACCCATGTCCAGATCGGTTTCGGCCCCGTCATCGGTGACAAATACCTCGCCATGCTGAAAGGGGTTCATGGTACCCGGATCAACATTGATATAGGGATCGAGCTTCTGGAAAGTGACCGTCAATCCCCTGCTTTCGAGGAGGGCGCCGATGGCCGCCGCCGCCAGTCCTTTGCCGAGCGAGGAAAGCACACCGCCGGTCACGAAAATAAACTTGGTATGTTTGATGGCATTTTGAGTTTTCATGGAGGTCACTATAGCAATGGGACATCTTTTTTGGAATAAAAAAGATGGATTTACGAAGACATTTCTTTGCTTGTTTTTCAGGTTTGTCGTACTATTTTTATAAAATTAGAATAATTGTTGGAAAAAATTTTTATTGGAGGATACCATGTCTGTTAATTTTACGTCACTGGCTCTGCTGTTGGTAGGAATAGGGTGTGTCGTGCCGGTAATGGCAGGAGATCAGCGGGAAGTGGCCATTTTTGGCGGCGGCTGTTTCTGGTGCATGGAGCCGCCTTTTGAGGAGTTGGAGGGTGTTTTCGAGGTTACTGCCGGCTATGCGGGAGGGAGCAAGGAAACAGCAGATTATGAGCAGGTGAGCAGCGGCCGGACCGATCATTATGAGGCGGTCCGAGTCGTGTATGAACCGGCGAAGGTCTCCTATGCGCAGTTGCTGGAGGTCTTCTGGCGTCAGATTGATCCGACCGATGGCGGCGGCCAGTTTGCCGATCGTGGCGCCCAGTACAAAACGGCCATCTTTTATCAGAATGAGGCGCAAAGGGTGCTGGCTGAAAAATCCAAGGCAGATCTGGCGGCCTCCGGTATTTTTTCAAGCCCCATTGCCACCCGGATCCTGCCGGCAGTCCTATTTTATGAGGCCGAGGAGGTTCATCAGGATTATTACAAAAAAAATTACAGTCATTACTCGGCCTATAAGGAGGGATCTGGCAGAAAGGCCTTTCTTGAAAAAGTGTGGCCGCAACAAGGGCGGCAGCAGAAACGGTATGCAAAACCTGCTGATGAAGAACTGCGTCGTCGTCTGACTCCCCTGCAATATAAGGTGACCCAGAAAGAGGCCACCGAGCCGGCCTTTCATAATGAATACTGGGACAATAAACAACAGGGGATTTATGTGGATGTCGTTTCCGGTGAGCCGCTTTTCAGCTCCAGAGACAAGTTCGATTCCGGGACTGGCTGGCCCAGTTTTACCAAGCCTCTTGCCGAGAAAAATGTAGTTGAGAAAAAGGATCGTGGTTTCTTTACGGTGCGGACTGAGGTGAAGAGCGTTCATGGTAACTCGCACCTTGGCCATGTCTTTGATGATGGCCCGGCACCCACCGGCCGACGATATTGTCTTAATTCTGCTGCCCTGCGTTTTATTCCGCAAGCCAAAATGCAAGAAGAGGGCTATGCCGAATATTTGAAAAGTTTGTAGCCGCAACTGTCCACGTCCGCTCACCTTCGCATTGGTAGATTTTTTTATTGCTCTTTTGTGGATAATCGCCAATAGTGCCGGTTATTGATACACAAAGGAAAAATACGGCATGAACCTCTTCTCCAAGGAAATACCTGGTAAGCAATTGACCGCCCTGTCGCTGGCGGCGCTTGGCGTTGTCTTTGGCGATATTGGCACCAGTCCCCTCTACGCCATGCGGGAATGTTTTCACGGCGAGTACGGCATCGCGGCGACCACTGCCAATGTGCTTGGCGTATTGTCCCTTATCTTCTGGGCCCTCCTGCTCATTGTCAGCGTTAAATACCTCGGCTTCATTCTGCGGGCGGACAATGAGGGCGAAGGTGGCGTTCTGGCCCTGACCGCCTTGGTCAAATCCAAAATCGTTAAACCGCGCACCCCCCAGTGGGTTCTGGTGGGGATCGGCGTCTTTGCCGCCTGCCTGATGTATGGCGATGGCATGATAACCCCGGCCATCTCGGTGTTAAGCGCCGTCGAAGGGGTAAAGAACATCACCCCGTTGCTGGAGTCCTATATCATCCCGGCCACCATTATCATCCTGGCCGGCCTGTTTCTCCTGCAAAAGCGGGGGACCGCCAGGGTGGGCCGCCTGTTCGGGCCGGTCATGCTCCTCTGGTTCTGTGTGCTTGCCGTCCTCGGCATTGCCCAGATCGTGAGCTATCCGCGGGTTCTGGCCGCTGTGTTTCCCTGGCACGGTATCAATTTTCTTCTCGAAAACAGGATGCACGGCTTCATCGTGTTGGGCGCGGTTTTCCTGGCGGTTACCGGGGCCGAGGCCATCTATGCCGACATGGGCCACTTCGGCAAACGGCCCATCCAGCTGGTCTGGTTTCTGGTCGCCTTTCCGGCGCTGGTCCTGAACTATTTCGGCCAGGGTGCTCTCCTGCTTGTCAGACCGGAAGAAGCGTATCACCCCTTCTACGCCCTGGTCCCGGACTGGGCCATGATCCCCATGGTCCTTCTGGCTACCATGGCCACCATTATCGCCTCCCAGGCCGTGATCACCGGCTCCTTTTCCCTTACCCGTCAGGCGATTCAAATGGGATACCTTCCCCGGCTGCGGATCACCCATACCTCGTCCTCCCACATGGGCCAGATTTATGTGGGTCCGGTGAACTGGGCGCTGATGCTCTGCACCATCGGCCTCGTTCTGGGCTTTCAATCGTCAAGCAAGCTGGCCGCCGCCTATGGTGTGGCGGTGAGCGCCACCATGTTGATCACCACCATCCTCTTTTTTGTGGTCATCACCAAGCGCTGGGGCTGGAACCGGCTGACCGCCGGCCTGCTCACCGCTCTTTTCTTTGCGGTTGAGCTCCCCTTCTTCGGGGCGAACATGAGCAAGCTCTTCCATGGCGCCTGGTTCGCCTTGGCCATTGCCGGTTTCTTTTTCCTGATAATGGTGACCTGGAAACAGGGCCGTGAAATCCTTGGCAACAAGATGCGGAGTCTGACCCCGAGACTGGAGGAATTCAGAAAAATGCTGGCAAAAAACCCTCCGCAGCGGATCAACGGCCAGGCCGTGTTCTTGACCCGGAGCCATGATATCGTGCCTGCCGCGCTGATGCACAACCTGAAGCACAACAAGATTCTCCACTCCGAAGTGGTTTTTCTCAATATCCGCACCGAGGAAATCCCCCGCGTTCCGCTTATCGAGAAAATCGAGGTTGAAAAACTGGGCGCGGGTCTCTATAGCATCATTGCCCACTACGGCTTCATGGAAGAGCCAAAGATTGGCACCATCTTCGCCCTGTCCCGCAGCAAGGGGGTGAACCTGGACATGAAAGAGGCCAGCTTTTTCCTGGGCCGGGAAAAACTCTCTATCGGAGAACACCCGGTAATGTGGCGCTGGCGCTCCCAACTTTTTCTCTTTCTGGCACGTAACGCCATGGATGCGGCAGCGTTTTTCGACATCCCTCCAGACCAGGTCATCGAGGTTGGCGTCCAGCTGGAGCTGTAATCTTAGAGGCTGGAAATGGGGGAAGGCTGAAGTTGCTGTGGCGGGCGGATTGTTCTCAATTTATTTATCGTTATTCTTGCTTTCATCTTTTGCAGAGCAGGCCGTTCTTGTTAGGAGCCGATACGAAATCTTTTAACATCTCTGATAATTTCGTAACGGCTCCTAATGCCGTTTTTGCCAGGTAGCAATGGCAAGGTTATTTTGAACGACGGCTCATTATAGAAATTCAAACAGTTTCCTGCTGATCATCGCGGGTCTTCATGGTTATTTAACCAGATCGCCGTCTTCCCAGGTCCCGCTTTTGGTTGTCTTGTCCGCAGCGGTAAGAGTTCCCTTGCCGTGCTGGAGACCTTCCTTCCACTGCCCCTCATATTTACTGCCATCCATCCAAGTCATTACCCCTTGACCATTCATGAGGTCGGCGGCCCATTCGCCGTCATATTTCCGGCTGTCAGGGAAACTCATCTTCCCCTTGCCATGGCGGGCGCCAGCCTTCATCTCGCCTGTGTATTCTCCCCCGTCGGCATAGAGCATCTTGCCATTGCCCTCGGGGGCTTTATTCTTGATGGTACCGGTGTACCGAGTTCCATCGTCCCAAGCATAGGTGCCCTGGCCGTTCACGCAATCCCCTTCCACACAACCACCCCAGACAGTCACGGGGAGGAAAGAAAGGGAAAAACAGATTGCGGTGGTATAAAAAATCTTTTTCATGGCGTCATCTCCTTGTTGCTCTGTTTCTCTCTGAATGTATGAGATCCAGCGTCACCCGAATCTTCTTATCGGGGCAAGATACCCGAATCCTCCCCATATTGGAAAGAAAAAATGATTCCCAGCGCCCTCTTTTCACGGTCATATCAGCGGCAGGGGTGCCGCCAGGGGTTCAGGTTCAGCTTTTTTTACAGTCAGTCAAAATCCATGCGGTTGATGCGCGAGGTAGAAGCTCTCGACCGCTCCTGCTGACCTCAACCCATCTTTCATCAGCCTGCCATCCAGGGTGTTGCCAAGGATCCTGGCCCTTTTTTTACGATTGCCGACAATTCATTTAACCATCTGATTCATCTCGAAGATGGGGAGCAGGATGGACAGGACGACAAAACCTACGGCCGCGCCCATGGCCGCAATCATGATGGGTTCAATGAGTGAGGTCATACCCATGATGGCCATGTCGACTTCCCGTTCATAGGCATCAGAGACCTTGGTCAGCATGGGTTCCAGGTTGCCGCTCTGTTCACCGACGCTGATCATCTGCACAAAAATGGGGGGAAACCAGGGGGATGAGCCCAGGGCGCTGGCCATGCTTTTACCCTTGCGAATCCGCTCTATGGCCTCCTCAATCACTTCGGCAATCAGGGAGTTGTTGGCAATGGACTGGACGATCTGCATGGAGGTGACCAGCGGAACGCTGCTGCCCAGCAGACTGGCCATGGTCGAGCCAAAACGGGCCAGGATGATCTTCTGGTTGACGGCCCCGATGATGGGCATCTTGAGTTTGAGCAGATCCCATATCCGACGGCCCCTGGCGTTTTGAATGAAAAGGCGCAGGGAGTAAAATGCGGCAATCAGCAAGAGCAGAACCAGCCACCAGTAGCCTCGGAGAAAATTACTTAAGCTGATGAGAAGCCGGGTGGGCAGGGGCAGAGTGCGTTCCATGTCGGCAAAGACCTTGGTGATATTGGGAACGATATAGGTGATGAGGATAAAGAGGATGGCGCTGCCGATAACGGCCATAAATACCGGATAAATCAGCGCTGCTTTTATGCGGCCCTGGAGTGTTCTTTGTTTCTCGCCAAAGTCTGCCAGCTTTTCGAGGACGATATCCAGCGAGCCCGATGCCTCTCCGGCGCGCACCATATTGATATAGATATTGGAAAAGAGTTTTGGGTGCTTGGCCAGGGAGTTGGTGAGGGTATTGCCTTCATTCACGGCATCCTTGATCTGGGCCAGCACTTTTTTAAGGGCAGGGTTTGCTGTCTGCTCAAGAAGAGAACTCAGGGCGCTGACCAGAGGGATTCCCGCGCCGAGCAGAGTCGCAAGCTGCCGGGTGAAGATGTGTATCTCCATTGATTTGACCCGTTCAAAAACAAGGAACGATCCCCGCCCAGCCCGTCCAGCCTTGGTTGATTGGGAGAGATTTTCCTTGATCTCGACCGGATATTTTCCGGCAGCCCGGAGTTTATTGCGGGCACTGGCCTCGTTGTCAGCCTCGATGATACCCTTTTTGGATTTACCTTTCTGGTCAAATGCGGTGTATTCGTAGATGGGCATGGCGAGAAGTGCTGGGAAAAGGTGATTGTTGGAAACCATCTTCTTGATTCTTATTCTGGTATCGTAGCAGTATTTTGAAGAATTTCAACAAGAAACAAGAAAAAATGGAAACTATTGCCAATATACTTTATAGTGAGTGTCAGGAAAGTATCCTGTTCAAGCTACCTTTTGCATGGTATGAATCAGTCTTTTATTCAGATCTGCGCTCTGTTTTCTTATTATGTACACACATTATTTCGGACTCAAAGAAAAACCCTTCTCCATTGCCCCTGATCCTCGCTATCTCTATATGAGCGCGCTGCATCAGGAGGCTCTTGCCCACCTGCTCTATGGCGTCAGTGGTGATGGCTGTTTCATCCTGCTGACCGGTGACGTGGGCGCCGGCAAAACAACGGTGTGCCGATGTCTGCTGGAGCAGCTGCCAGCAAATACTGACCTGGCCCTGATCCTGAATCCAAAATTGAATGCCATGGAGCTGCTGGCCTCGATCTGTGACGAGCTGGAGATTGTCGTCAGAGGCAAAAAAAACAGCGTCAAGTCCTCTGTCGATCACCTGAACCGCTATCTGCTGGCCGCCCATGCCCGAGGGAGGATCACTGCCCTGCTCATTGATGAGGCCCAGAATCTGAGCCTGGATACCCTGGAGCAGCTCCGTCTGCTCACCAATCTGGAGACCGAGAAACAGAAACTATTGAAAATTATCCTGCTGGGCCAGCCGGAGTTGCGGCAGCTTCTTGAAAATGAAGAGGTTGCCCAGATCAATCAGCGTATTACTTCCCGGTATCACCTCTTGCCTCTGGCCAGTCAGGATGTTGCGGCGTATGTGGAACATCGTCTGGCAGTTGCGGGCGTGCGAAGAAGATTGTTTTCAGAAGCGGCGGTCAGACGAGTGGCGGAGCTGAGTCGGGGGGTCCCCCGGTTGATTAATCTCCTTTGTGATCGGGCTCTGCTGGGGGCCTATGTGGAGGAAAAAGACCAGGTGGACCTGCGGATTGTCAATCAGGCCGCGCGGGAAGTGCTGGGGCGGCCTGTCAATGGCACGGGGCTCCGGTCCATGCTGCGCACGGGCTCCTTCAACGGCCTGGTTGCAGGACTGCTGCTGTTGGTCTTGGGCCTTCTGGCCGTCTCTCTTTATTATGGCCATTGGGAGTTTGTCTTCCAGACAGATCAAGGAAATGGGGTCGGGTTGCAGGCATGGAAACAGGTTCCAGCTGACAAGAATGAATTGCCACAGCAGGAGAATTCTGGGCCTGTTTCACCGAATAAGCAGGAAAATGATCAAGGGGCTGCTAGTCAGACACATGAAGAAAGATAAAACTGTACAGATGGGCTGGTGATCATGTCATATATCCTCGATGCGCTTAAAAAATCTGATCGGGAACGCAAGCAGGGGGAGGTCCCGGATCTGCAAAGTGATCATGGGCTTCGCTCTGGCCATGGCAAAAGGGAGAAAAGATCCTCCTGGTGGATATGGCTTTCGGGGGGTGTCCTGTTGACTCTGTCGGCGCTGGTTTTGTACTGGGGCATGCAGAGGAACAGTGTCGCCTTGCAGGAAAAAATTTCTGACCTGGAGAAAAGCGTTGTTCAATTGAAAGAGCAACCTGCTACGGTGGCTGTCCATCCACTTGTGGTCAAGGAAAAAACTGTCCCGCAACCGCTTACGAGCGAGGAGGAAAAGGACAATTCTGCGGTGGTGCCAGCGCCAGCAGTTCCCCAAAAAGCCGTTCTGCAACCGTCGGTGCTGGAGACAGCGGACGATAAAGGATTGATGGCGGACAAGGCTCAACAGCTTGTGATTGAAGAAAAAACGGTGATAAAGCCGGAAGATGTCCCTCGAAAAACCCCGCCGCAGGTTGTCACCTCCCCCCAATCGGTGGCGCCTGATATTGCTTCGGAGAAGACAGAAGCACTGCCCCTTGCTCAGGATTTACCGGCCAGCGTGCAGAAAATTCTGCCGCCATTGAAACTGGCCGGTCATGTGTATGCAAAAGATGCCACCAAGCGCATGGTTATGATCAACAACAGGATCTGTCGCGAGGGTGATCTGGTTGAGAATCAACTGTATCTGGAGCAGATTGTCTGGGAGGGTGTGGTGTTGCGGTATCAGGATATTCGTTTTCGTCTGAACCTTTAATGATGGATTGGTCACTGCCCCAGTTAGACAGACTGAAAGTCAGGTGTGCTTTTGGTGAAGGCGCATGGCTTTGGCAGAACAATAAAAAAGGTAATCCCCTTCATGTTTGCCTTGCAGTGCAGTGCATTGTTTTTTTTTGTAGAATTCTTGCAGCTGTTCTGCCCATATCTGATGGGTGTATGGGGTGAATGCCTTGGTGCAATTCTCACTTGGGTGAAAAGTAATCACTGTGGAGAGCAGGGTGGGGTAAGTTTGAACCAGCAAGAAAGAAGATGCTCCAAATGGTGGTTTTGAAATTTTATTTTACTTAATACTATCAATATGATAAAAACCTATTCCAGGTTGGCATAAATTCTGCTTACCATCATCTATCTTTCCTGAAAGAACGGTTGCGGGTAGTCCATTTGCAATGGACTCTGTCAACTGAATGGAATAACTTAAACAAGATTTATGGGAGGAAGAATGACATTTATTGTCGCAAAGGATCTGGAAAAGAGTTACCAGGTTGGCGAGGTGATGGTGACGGCGTTGAAAGGGGTCAGCTTTACCATTGAGACCTCTTCTTTTGTCTCTTTTATCGGGCCTTCCGGGAGCGGCAAGACAACCCTGTTGAATCTTATCGGTTGCCTGGATAAACCGACATCAGGAAGCCTGACCATCGGTGATACCGATATCCGGTCATTCAATCGCAGGCAGAGCGCTGATTTCAGAGGCCATTCCATCGGGTTTATCTTTCAGGATTTCAATCTGCTGCCGGTGTTGACGGTGTATGAAAATATTGAATATCCTTTGCTGATGGTCCAGAATACGCCGGCAGCTGAAAGGAAGAAGAGGGTGACGGAGCTTTTGGAGGCCGTGGGCATGAGCAGCCAGAGCCACAAATACCCGGATCAGATCTCCGGCGGCCAGAAACAACGGGTGGCGGTGGCCAGGGCCCTGGTGACCAATCCTAAACTGGTCCTGGCCGATGAGCCCACCGCTAATCTTGACCACGAAACCGCCTACCGGGTCCTTGAACTCATGAAAAAAATGCGTGATGAGCTGCAGACCACCTTTATTTTTTCCACCCATGATCAGAAAATTGTTGGCGAGGCGGAAATTCTTTATACCCTTGAGGATGGGCAACTTATCAGCCGGCAGGTGAAAGGGGAGGCACATCATGCTTAAAATACTGCAGATCGCCCTGCGCAATCTCCTTCGGTATAAACGCCGGACCCTGTTGACCGCATCGCTTATTACCATTGGCGTGGTGTTTGTCCTCATCTTCATGTCGGTGTCCGGATCGTTTAAAAATATGATGGTCGGCCAGATTACCGATTCCATGCTTGGTCATCTGCAGGTGCACAGGACGGGATATGTGGCCTCCATCGATAACCTGCCCATGACCATGAACATGAAGGCCAAGGCCGTCCAGCGTCTGGAAGAGGTCCTTGCTCAGCAGCCGGAAATTGAGGCCTCTTCGCCAAGAATCAAATTCGGGGCAATGTTCAGCAATTATACCGAAACCAGCAATATCAGATTGAACGGTGTCTATCCGGAGAAAGAGTTTGCCACGGTACCGCTGCTGTCTTCCCGGATAACTGAAGGTCAGAAAAAGCTCAAGCGCGGTGAAATCCTGGTTCCGGCCCTATTGAGCAAAGGGATGAAGGTGAAGGTTGGCGACACGGTGGTCATCATTGCCACCAATAAGGATGGATCGGTTAACGGCCGGCAGTTTATCGTTGCCGGCATTCTGGAGGGAATTACCGGCCCCGGCGGCAGAGATGGCTACATCCATTTTGACGATGCGGTGGAGCTGCTGCGGATGGATGAGGTGGAGGTCAGCGAGGTGGCCATTCGGCTGAATAACTTCGATAAGCTGCATTCTTTCAGCTCGAGGCTTGAAGGGCTTTTGGTCGGTGAATTGAATAAAGAGAACAAACCCATGTTCGAGATTCATACCTGGGAAAAGCTCACTCCGTTTTTTACCATTACCAAGATGATCGATCTCATGACCGTTGCCATCAAAATCATGCTGACCATGATTGTGTTGATCAGTATCATGAATGTTATGATTATGGCAGTTTATGAGAGGATCCGTGAAATCGGCACCATAGCCGCGATTGGTACCCTGCCGGGGAAAATTTTATCGATGTTTGTCGTTGAAGGGTTCCTGCTCGGGGTGTTCGGTACGATTATCGGCAGTCTCGTGGCCACGGCACTGGTCAAGATCGTCAATCTGTCCCACATTACCTTTGACTTCGGTCAGCAGAAAGACCTGCTTCTGGTGGCGCAACTCCACCCGAGAGACCTGCTCTTCATCTCCGTAACGGTTATTATTGTCTCGGTCATCGCCAGTCTCTATCCGGCGGTCAAGGCATCGCGGATGGATCCGATTCAAGCGCTCAGGCATGTATAGAGGGGGAATTGTAATGAAAAAGTACCTGACAGTTTTACTGGCCGTTTTCTTTCTGGCCCCGGCTTACGCGGGAACGGTTTCCGGCGCTGAGGAAGACACCCAGCTCTTGCAGCGGATTGACCGGAACCTGAATCCTGAATTCTATGAGTCCTATAGAAAACTGATCAATATTGAACCCGACGGCCGGAAAAAGGAATTTATCCTCTATACCGTTAAAAAAGACGCAGACAAGGTCGCCGCTCTTTTTCTTGAGCCTGCCAGTGAAAAAGGAAGAAGCACCCTGCGCCTGGGTGACAATATGTGGCTCTTTATTCCCAATGTCGGCAAACCGGTGCGGATTACCAGTCTGCAGTCTGTGGTGGGCGGGGTGTTCAATAATGCCGATATCCTGCAGCTCGATTATGCTGCCGAATACACGGTGGAAAAGAAAGAAGAGCAGGGAGGCGAGGTGCTCCTGCACTTGAAGGCCAGGACCAAGACCGTGCCGTATGATCGGATCAGGTTGTGGGCGGATACGAAAAATCTGTTACCCACCAAAATAGAATGCCTGACCGAGGCGTCAATGCTTATCAAAACCCTTTATTTCAAAGAGATTAAAGACTTCGGCGGTGGTCTCGTCCGGCCCTCGGTGATTGAAACCGACAGCCCGCTCTATAAAGGGTATAAATCGGTGATGATCATGGCCAAAATCAAGCAGCGGGAATTCAAGGATGAGGTGTTTACCCTGACATTTATGCCGAACATTGATTCCTTGCGCGAAGCTGCCGAATAAGGTTTTTTCATTGAAAAATAGACAATGTTTTTGCAGGCTCTGTGCTTTGTTCCTGCTCTTCAGCCCGGCCCCGGCCTGGTGTGAAGAGGACTATTCGTTTGATATCTCCGAGATAGAAAAGAAACCCTTTCATTTCGGAGGATATGCGGAATTCAGCCCGGAAATCTCCAGCGCCGATCAGGACGCGGCTCTGTACCGGCTCAAGCGTTACAACCATGATGAGGCGGATCTGGCTGATGCGTATGCCTTCAAGTTGCAGCTGGAAGGCAGTTATGAAAAGGGGATCGCCCGCTTGTTCACCAGGATCAATATCAAGGCTGAATATGCCTCTGATGAATGGTCTGATGAGGCAAGCGTGTATGAAGGATATCTTTCCCTGAAGCCCTCGTCTTCACTTGTTCTTGATGCGGGGAAGAAGACCTTGCGCTGGGGCAAGGGTTATGCCTGGAATCCTGTGGCCTTCCTTGACCGGCCTAAAAATCCCGATGACCCGGAGTTGAGTCTTGAGGGCTTTTTCGTAGCCTCTGCCGACTATACCAGAAGTTTTTCCGGGCCCCTGCAGACGCTTTCCTTTACGCCGGTGGTTATTCCTGTTTATGATTCGCTCAATAATGATTTCGGCAGGGTGGATCACGTCAATGTTGCGGGAAAAGTCTATTTTCTGTTCTACGACACGGACATTGATTTCATCGTCCTGACCGGCGCCAGTAAAACCAGCAGATATGGCGCCGATTTTTCAAGAAATATAACGTCCTCTTTTGAAGTACATGGCGAGGTTGCCAGAGTTAATGAGTATCAAAAAAGGGTTGTTAACAGTCTTGGGCAGATATCGGTAACAGAATATGATGCCTTCAGTTATCTGCTGGGTCTTCGTTATTTGACGGAGAATGATATCACAAGTATTGTTGAATACTACCATGATGATACAGGGTATGAAGCCAAGGAGATGGCAGGCTATTTTTCTTTTATTGACCATGCATACGATACCTATCTGAGTACGGGAAACGACATGCTGCTGGCCAAAGCAACGGTGGCGAGCGAAAGCGGGGCCGGCAGGATGAACCCCATGCGGGACTATCTCTATGCCCGGATCAGTCAGAAAGAACCCTTTGACCTGCTGTATTTCACCCCGGCAATCACCTGCATCATGAACCTGCAGGACAGCAGTTATTCCCTGTCTCCCGAGATAATCTATACCGGTATCACCAATACGGAAGTGCGGCTCAAGGCCAACTTCATCCAGGGTGACAATGCCAGTGAGTACGGCGAAAAACCGAATGATTACCTTGTGGAACTGCGGCTGAGGTATTTTTTCTGATGCTCAGCCAAGGGCGTCTTTTGGAGTCGGATTCTTCCGGCCATACCGTTTGGAGAAAGTTATGTCCCGTTTGATCTGTTACTGTTTTGGGTACACCGAGGAGGATCTGTGCCAGGATGTCCTGCGCCATGGCCGCTCGCTGATCATGGAACGCATTCTTGCCGAAAAAAAAGACGTTCTGTTCCGGTGCGAGGAGAAAAATCCCTCTGGCCATTGATGCTTGGGTCAGGTCCGCCAGGTGGTGGACGCGATTTTAAGAACCATTGCTTAGAAAGGGGCATCTCTGATGTACTTTCCCGTTGCCGGTATCGAGGTCAACCCGCTGGTGCCGCCGCTGGTCGCCTTTGTCATTTCCCTGTTCACATCCATGGGCGGGGTATCCGGGGCCTTTCTGTTGCTGCCTTTTCAGGTCAGCATGCTGGGGTTTACCAGCCCGGCAGTCAGTTCGACCAATCAGCTGTTCAATATTGTGGCGATCCCGAGCGGTGTGTACCGGTATATAAAAGAAGGCAGAATGGTCTGGCCCCTGACCTGGATCGTGATTATCGGCACCCTGCCGGGAGTGCTGGTCGGGGCCATCGTCCGCATCAAATACCTGCCAACCTGGTAACTCTTTTCCAGATCCTTTGCGACAATAAATGTCATTCTTCCTCCCATAAATCTTGTTTAAGTTATTCCATTCAGTTGACAGAGTCCATTGTTGCGACGCTGTTGAACACGATGCCGAGCGCTACAGCGGCGCTTGGCTTTTTCGTGG
>JANMTN010000042.1:0-1677 GCA_031390685.1 Desulfobulbaceae bacterium | reverse complement strand
CTGGGGTGAGGTGCAGCTTGGCGCCTTGCTTGAGCAGGTACTCAATCCCGATCAGTTCGCCACCAATGTGGCCACCAAGGATGGCGGCGAACGGGTCGAGTTTGCGATCAAATTACCGGGGCAGGGAACGGATGCCAGTGAGGTCGTCTGGCTCCCCATTGATGCCAAGTTCCCCATTGAGGATTATCAGCGTCTGATCGATGCCCAGGAGCTGGGAGACCTGGCCGTGGTGGAGATGGCCGGCAAGCAGCTGGAGATTCGCGTCAAGGCCTGTGCCGGGGACATCTGCCGGAAGTACCTGAATCCGCCCAAGACCACGGATTTTGCCATCCTCTTCCTGCCGATCGAGGGACTCTTTGCCGAGGTCATCCGCCGCACCGGTCTGACCGAGGTCATTCAGCGCGAATGCCGGGTGGTGATTGCCGGCCCGACGACCCTGTGGTCTATTCTCAGCAGCCTGCAGATGGGTTTTCGGACCCTGGCCATCCAGCAGCGATCGAGTGAGGTGTGGAACCTCCTGGCCGCGGTTAAGACCGAGTGGACCAAGTATGGCGATGTCCTCGATGTCGTGCAGAAGAAACTGCTCCAGGCCTCGGATACCATAGAGAAGGCAAAGATGCGTTCAAGGGCCGTCGGCAGGAAGTTGAAGGATGTGCAGGATCTTCCCGTGAGTGAGGCTGCGGCCTTGCTGTCTCTTGATATATTGGAAGAAGATGGAGCTGACGCGGAGGAAGGTTATGTGTAGGATGAAGGGCGATCAGGGGTTGCCAAGCCCCTCCTGCTCCCGAAAATAAGGCCGGGGCAAGGGGTGAGAAATGAAACACGTTCCCTTGCGTTTGTTATAAAGCTATGATGCAAATTTAACAGTATACGATCATTGTAAGGGGGGAGGCAGGGATGGAAAAAACAGGTGGGCGGTATCAGAAGATTATGGCGGGCGGCGGGCGGAGTATGCGGCGGATACTGTGGCTGGGGGTTGTATTGCTGGCGGTGCCGGGCATGGTCTGGTCCGCGGACTGGAGTCCCTTGCCGGATACCGGTCAGACAAAATGTTACGATACCATCGGCAATGAAATGACCTGCCCGGCGGCCGGACAGTACCTGTATGGTCAGGATGCCCAGTATCAGGGCGCGCCGCCTGCCTATCAGGACAATGGCAATGAGACCGTTACCGACCGGAAGAGTGGTCTGGTCTGGATGAAGTCCGATGACGGCACCGGCCGCACATGGCAGGGAGCTATTGACTACTGCAACGGCCTTGTTTTTGCAGGCCAGTCTGACTGGCGGTTGCCGTCCAGATTGGAACTGGATTCCATTGTTGATTATGGCCGGTATTATCCGTCTATTAATCCGGTTTTTTGCAGTAGGTCGTCCTTTTACTGGTCGGCTGCGCCCTACGCCGGTGACCCGGTGTACGCATGGGGGATCTACTTCAACGATGGCGGTGACCATTGGCTCGATAAGATCAACAAGTATTATGTTCGTTGTGTCCGTGCCGGACTATGAAGATCTATTTTTCTGATTCCTTGGTGCCCGTGAGAGGCGCCGGGTGTCATTATCGCTTGCAGGAGGAAATATGGAAATGAAACAGAACAGGCCGGATACATGGCGGCCCCGGCTTAACACGCAGAGAAGAGGCATACGGCGCACCATGGGCGTCATCCTTGCGCTTTTGTT
>JANMTN010000038.1:0-10586 GCA_031390685.1 Desulfobulbaceae bacterium | reverse complement strand
CCGGAAAGCAACCTCGGTCAACTCGCCGCTCACCATGGGCTTTATCTTGACACTCACCGATGCCTCCATGGCGCCGAAGGCAATTTCTTTGGTGCTGATCTTCCACTGTATTATTCTTCCCCTTTAAAAAGTTTGATATTCCCAAAAAAAATCAAACCAAAAGGAGAAGTACCATGAAAATGGAAATCAGCGTACCGAAAGTAAGTAAAATTTTCAATGAGATACCGCCGCGACCTTTTTATGAGCCTGCCGGGGCGTGAGCGGTTATGGTCAACAGAAACTTGTCCGGCACTCACCTTGGCATAGCCAGGTTAACGGAGAATAGTGCGGGGCGGATGAAAACCGGAAGGAGCGGTGGTGTTGGGCATCAGGATACCTTCTTTGCCGATCAGGGTACCGGGATTGGTCACTGAGTTGCAGCCAGTCTGGGCCTTGTCCCCGAGAATAGCACCAAACTTGCGGCGGCCGGTATCAATCAACCCTTCGCTGGAGCGGATCGTGACATTTCCCGGCAGAAACCGGAGATTGGCGAACTTGGTGCCAGCCCCCAGATTGACTTCCCGACCCAGGATGGAGTCGCCAAGATAGGCAAAATGACCGGCCTTGGCATGATCGAGGAAGACGGAGTGCTTCACCTCCGTGGTGTGGCCAATCACGCAATGGGTCCCGGTCAGGCAATAGCCGCGCAGGTAGGCCCCCTGACGGATTTCAGTATAGTCGCCAATAATGGCAGGCGATTTGATCAGGGCCCCGCTCTCAACGAGCACCCCGCGCCCCAGAGCTATCCGGCTGCCCATGAGTACGGCCCCGGCCATGATCACGGTGGCGCCGGTAAGCACGCGGTCATCGGTACTGACCCGCAGTTGCTGTTTGGTGGTATCGCCGTATACAATGCTCAATCCTGTTGCCGAAAGAATCTGCCCGTCATGCAGGACAACCGTCCTGGTCAGGGGCTCTGCGTCTGGAAGCAAAGGGCTGTTGAGCCGTGGATACAGATACCCATCCATATACTCCTGCAGTCTGGTCAGGGCCGTCCAGACATATTCACTCTCGAAAAAAAGAGGCGCATGTAAAAACTCAGAGAGGTCGAAAAAAGAGCGCGGGCTAAGCATGAATAGACTCCATAAAAATTAAAAAACATTCAACCGCAAGAGAGCAAAAACAAAAAATGCACCACAAACAACATTGGGTCAATATGTACGTCAACAAATGAAGACAAATAATTATGATTGAAAGAATACGTTTATTCAAGAAAAAACAAGACCTTTCGCCCTTTCCCCTGCAGCTTTCATCTCTTACCTGGTCCCTTCCGCATTTGCAGTCTTGACATCGACCGAAGAAATGTTTAATTTTTCCGGCTGTTTTGATGGTTTCTGTGAGACCCGCTCCATCACCAAGAAATTACCGGGAGCAACTCCCGAACTCAATAAAAGTCACTTATCCAGTGCGCTGGACCAGGAGGTTTACGTGGAATTTAATGATTCATTATCCATTGGCATGGATGACTTTTCCGACAGTGAAAATATGAAAATTCCGGATACCCTGCCCATGATGGCAGTTCGGGATGTGGTAATCTTTAATTATATGATCATACCCCTTTTTGTCGGCCGCCCTGGATCAGTTGAGGCCGTGGGCGAGGCGCTGAAAAAAGATAAGCTGTTAATGCTGGTCACGCAAAAAGATTCAACCCAGGACAATCCCGAATCTGGTGATCTGTATTCGGTAGGCATGGTCTGCATGGTCATGCGCACCCTGAAACTGCCAGATGGCCGGTTAAAGGTACTGGTGCAGGCGGTTTCCAAGGCCCGTATCCAGGAATATGTGCAGAAAGAGCCTTTTTATCAGGTGAAGATCGAAGTACTTCAGGAAATAGAACCTGAAAAAATCACCATCAAGATTGAGGCCCTGATCCGCACCGTCCGCGAACAGACGGAGAAGATCATGTCCCTGCGGGGGATTCTTTCCGCTGACCTGATGACCATCATCAACAACATCGAAGAACCTGGACGACTGGCCGATCTGGTTGGCTCTAATCTGCGGTTGAAGGTTGCGGAATCGCAATCCATTCTCGAAGAAGTTGATTCTGTTGCCCGTTTGAAACTCGTCAACACCCTGCTCACCAAAGAACTTGAAGTCACGACCGTCCAGGCCAAGATCCAGTCTGACGCCAAGGAGGAGATGGGAAAATCCCAGCGGGAATATTATCTGCGGGAACAATTGCATGCCCTGCAAAAAGAGTTGGGTGATGGTGACGAACGGGTGCAGGAGATTGAGGATCTCTACAAGATGCTGAAGAAGAAGAAGATGCCAAAATCTGTGCGCAAAGAGGCTGAAAAACAGATCAGCCGCATGGAGATGATGCATCCTGATTCCTCGGAGGCGACTATTATCAGAACCTACATTGACTGGATCCTTGATGTGCCCTGGCGCAAAAGCACCCAGGATCGCCTTGATCTTGTGGCGGCCAGAGAGGTTCTGGACGAGGATCATCACGGCCTGGAAAAGGTCAAAGAGCGCATCCTTGAATATCTGGCCGTGCGTAAGCTCAATACCACCACCAAGGGTCCAATCCTTTGTTTTGTGGGACCCCCAGGGGTAGGCAAGACCTCGCTGGGCAAGTCCATCGCCCGGGCCATGGGCCGCAAGTTCCACCGGATGTCGCTGGGTGGGATGCGGGATGAGGCCGAGATTCGCGGCCATCGTCGGACCTATATAGGGGCCATGCCTGGACGCATCATCCAGGCCTTGAAACTGGTTGATTCCAATAATCCCATTTTCATGATGGATGAGATTGACAAAATCGGCTCTGATTATCGCGGCGATCCCTCCTCCGCCCTGCTTGAGGTCCTGGATCCGGAGCAAAATTTCGAGTTCACCGATCACTATATGAATATGCCCTTTGATCTGTCCAAGGTCATGTTTATCACCACCGCCAATATGACGGACACTATCCCCAGCCCGCTCCTGGACCGGATGGAGGTGATCCGGCTTTCCGGCTATACCCAGGAGGAAAAACTGGCAATCGCCAGACGCTATCTGCTGCCCCGGCAATTAAAGGAAAATGGCATCAAGGCCAGTCATATCCGTCTGCAGGATGAGACCCTGCAATATATTATCACTCATTACACCTACGAGGCCGGCCTGCGCAATCTGGAACGTGAGATTGGCAAGGTATGCCGGAAGGTGGCCAGAAAGATCGCGGAGGGCGGCAAAGGGCCTTACAGTATAACCATAGCCACTATAGACCGCTATCTTGGCCCGCCAAAAAATATTCCCGAGTCAGAACTGGAGACCCTGTCGCAACCAGGACTGGTCACGGGACTGGCCTGGACAGAGGTGGGTGGCGAGATCCTCCATATTGAGGTCAATCTCATGCCGGGCAAGGGTACCTTGACCCTTACCGGTCAGCTTGGCGATGTGATGAAAGAGTCGGTCCAGGCCGCGCTCACCTATTGCCGCAGCCGCTCCCAGGAAATGGGGGTGGAAGACAGTTTTTTTGAAAAAACGGATATCCATGTCCATGTCCCGGCCGGCGCCATCCCCAAAGATGGCCCATCGGCCGGTATTACCATGGCTACTGCCATTTATTCCGCCATCACCAAACAAGCGCTGATCAAAGGTCTGGCCATGACCGGTGAGGTGACCCTGCGTGGTCGGGTTCTGCCTATTGGTGGCCTGAAAGAGAAGGCCCTGGCCGCCCTGCGCGCCAATATAAACAAGGTGATCATCCCCGCGCAGAACAAAAAAGATCTTGCCGATATCCCTAAAGATATTCGGGACAAGATGCAGTTCTTTCCGGTCAAGGACATGGACGAGGTGGTAAAAATTGCCTTTGGGCGAACACAAAAATTGGAAGATAACTAATATTGAACTCCAGCAATGGACAAGACCCCGAGCGACCGCATAACTGGTCTGCTTTTTTAGGAGCCGTTACGAAATAATCATTACATTCCTGACAATTTAGTTACGGCTACTTATGCCGTTTTTGCCGTCCAGATAATGACATCATTTAATTATAACGGCCTGAAGAAAAGGGCAGTTCGCTGGACCGCCCTTTTCTTGTTGCTTTGTACCGTGGCACTCGGGGGCTGGTTGGCCTTATATGGCCTGCAATCAGGGCCAGTTGCAGAGGCAGAATACGCCATTGTTCGTATTCCACCCGGCACAGGAACGAAAGGTATTGGCCAGATTCTGGCCAAGGCCGGACTCATTCATGACGATATCCGTTTTCTCCTCCTGGCAAAGGTTCTCGGTCTGGCCGGAAAACTGCCAGCCGGTGAGTTCCGGTTGACCCTTGGGAAAAAACCGGGTGATGTATTGCGACAACTGGCAACGGCCAAGCAAGTTGAATATGCCGTGACCATCCCCGAAGGACTACGGATAGAAGAGGTGGCAGATATCTTTGCCGCCGGGTCCTGGTGTGATCGTGACCGTTTCATTGCCCTGGCCCATGATCCTGAGTTTATCCAGTCCCTGGGGCTTAAATACGTGCCCAGCCTGGAAGGATATCTTTATCCCGACACCTATCTCCTGACCCGGGAACCTCATGATGCCAAAAGCCTGATCACCATGCAGGTGGACCGTTTTTCTAAGATATGGTCTGGATTGGATAATGATTCCAAACAGCAGATGAGTCGTCATGAGATTATCACCCTGGCCTCGGTCGTGGAAAAGGAGACGGGTGATGCGGCGGAGCGGCCCATGATAGCCGCCGTCTTTTTAAACCGGCTCAAAACCGGGATGCGCCTGCAGTCAGACCCTACCGTTATCTACGGCTTGAAAAATTTCTCTGGGGATCTGACCCGGACAGATCTCCAAGCAAACCATCCCTATAATACCTATGTGATTCCAGCCTTGCCTGCCGGCCCCATCTGTAATCCAGGACAGAAATCCATAGAGGCTGTTCTGCATCCCGCGAGTGCTGACTTTTTTTATTTTGTCTCCAAAAATAACGGAACCCACCAATTTTCAAAGAATCTCTCCGAGCATAACAAGGCAGTTCGTGAATATCAGCAGGGAGAGAAACCAAATGAAAAGTAAGGATTTCGCGCGCGCGGCCACCTGAAAAAGAGATCCAAAAAAAATATTGACTTGAGAATCAAATGTAACCGATAATCAAAGCTGATTGATTTGTGTTTATGTTCATGGGGTGAAATGATTGCACACCCTGTAAGGTGTCTTCTCCTTGATTTCTCTGGCGGTCACAATGCATCTTAATACCCTGTTTAAATATTGGACATATCGTTTTTTTGCACCCGGTGTTGTCCTGCGAGGGACCTATGAGGCCTTTCGGGAACTCCTTGCCCTGGACAGGCGGAGCCACGAGTTAATGGCTGACCTGGAAGATTTGTATTATCAAGGGAAAAAAGAAGATTTCTGCCGTATTGCCGCCAGATACGACGCCCTCTCGGCCAGTATTGGCGGCATGGTGGAAAGCCTTGAGCGTATGGCCCCTGGCTCTTTTGTGACCCTGCGTGAATATTTTCGTAAATTTGACTTTTACGGCAGGTTCCTGCTGGCACCCCCCATTCTCCGCTTTGGCCCGCCCTTTGTTCTTACTCTGACCGACACCGCCGCAAGACCAGATCTTGTCGGCGCCAAAAGCGCCACCCTGGCCGAGATTGCCACCGCCCTGCGCCTGCCTGTGCCTTCCGGATTTGTCATTACGGTCAACAGTTTTCAGTATCTGCTGGAGTATAATGATCTGCGGGGCAGGATCAACGAATTACTGGCCCAGATCGATCTTGCCATCCCTGACACCTTGGTGCGGATCTCAAAAAAGCTGACGGGGTTGATCAAGGATGCCGATATTCCTCCTGATATTCACGATGCGATCTTTTCCGCCCATGCAACCTTATGTGCAGACCGGGCGAATGATATCCGGGTGGCCGTCCGCAGCAGCGCTGTGGGTGAAGATGGCGAATGCTCTTTTGCCGGACAGTACAGCACCCTCCTTGAGGTCCCAGAAAAGAATCTCATCCCTGCTTACCTCACCGTCATTGCCAGTAAATATACCCCAGAAGCCTTGGCCTACCGGATACACTGCGGATTAAGTGATGAAGAAACGCCCATGGCCGTCCTGGTGGTGGAGATGATTGATGCCTTGGCCAGCGGGGTCGTTTACACGGTTGACCCGTCTGGCCAGGATACAACACATCTGTTTATCCATACGGTGCGGGGACAGGGAGAAGCACTGGTCAGTGGGCGGGTAATCCCGGAGATCCTGGCAGTGGAGAAAGAAGACATCGCACGCCATAGTTCAGTTCCACAAGATACGGAGACGCTCACTCAAACAACGGTGCTGACCGATGAACAGGCAACCGGTCTTGCCGGTAATGCCTTGAAGATCGAGGCCTACTTTGGCACGCCCCAGGATATCGAATGGACCATGACCGCCGCTGGCAATATTCTTTTTCTCCAGAGCCGTCCCTTACAATCGCAAACCGCACGTACCCAGGGACAATCCGCTGCAATCCCCGAGATCAAGGACAAGCCGTTGCTGCAGGGAGGAACCATGGCCGCCTGGGGACAGGCTTGCGGGCAGGCGTTCTGTGTTGATGCCGCCCATCCAGTGGAACAGGTGCCTGCGGGTGCCATTCTTGTGATCAGAGAGACCCTGCCCTCCTATGTCCAGGTTCTGGACCGGGTCAGTGGGGTGCTGGCAGAAATGGGCAGTATGGTCGGCCATTTTTCTACGGTCTGCCGGGAATTTGGTGTCCCCATGCTCTGTGGACTGGGCCCGAAGATCCAGGTAATTCAGCATGGCCAGATCATAACGATGAACGCCGAAGGCAAGGTGGTTTACCAGGGTGATCTTTTGCCCCATCTGGCAACTGTTCCTCTCCATGAATCACAAAAGCAACTCCCCTTTTTCCAGAAAATGCGCAAGATCCTTGACTGCATTACTCCACTGCATCTGGTGGATCCCAAGGCCAAAGGGTTTACCTCTGAATCATGCCGATCTCTGCATGATATTATCCGTTTTGCCCATGAACAGGCGGTCAAAACCATGTTTTCACTCGGAGATCGCTTGGGCGCCAGATCCCGAAGTCGTAAACAATTGCTTTCAGAACTGCCCTTTGCTATCTTTGTCGTCGATGTAGGTGGTGGCCTGGTTCCCTCAGCCGCAGGGGAAGATAATATCAGAGTAGATCAGATCTGTTCCACACCTTTTATGGCCCTGTGGACAGGACTTACCCATCCGTCTGTGCAATGGCAGGAAAGGACGCATTTTGACTGGAAACGCTTTGGTGAAATGACCATGGCCGATGGAATAGTCCGCTCCGAGGCACCAGAATTTGCCAGTTATGCTGTGCTTGGGGCCGATTACGTCAATCTGAACATGCGCTTTGGCTATCATTTTACCCTGGTCGATAGTATCTGCGGTGAAGACAGCGCCACCAACTATTGCCAGTTCCGGTTTGCCGGTGGCGGGGCTGGTTTTTCAGGTCGTCTGCTGCGTCTTGATTTTATCCGCACCCTGCTCAAAGACGCAGGTTTTCAGGTCGAGACCCGCGGCGATCTGCTGGACGCCAGGGTTTCTGCTCTTTCATCCCCGGAGATACAGACTCATCTGGCAACCCTGGGCCGATTGCTCGGCGCCACTAAACTTATGGATATGACCCTCCATGACAAGCAGGATGTACAACACTCTCTGCAGGACTTCCTGGCTGCAACCAGGGAATAAGGAATGAGACCATGCCCTATACCTTGACCTGGATCACCAGCCAGCTGGCCGTCGGCTCGGCCCCCATGTCCTACGAGGACCTTGATGCCATCAAAGAACAGGGTATTGACGCCATTGTCAATCTGTGCGGCGAGTTCTGTGACCTGTACCAGATTGAGGAACAGTCAGGTTTTGAGGTCTATTATCTGCCAATACCGGATGAATGCACCCCGGATATGGAGTTGATGGAAGAGGCGCTGCATTGGCTGGATGAAGCCCTCTATCTGAAGAAAAAAATCCTGGTTCACTGTCGTCATGGCCTCGGCCGTACCGGGACCTTTGTCTCCGCCTATCTGCTCAGACGGGGCTTAGGCCTGAAGCTCACCGAAAAACGGCTGAAAACGGCCCGGATAACTCCGGGCAGCTACAGCCAGTGGCAACTGTTGCGCAAGTATGGTAAACAACAGGGTCAATTGAGTGCGCGGCCGCCAACCATTGAAGATAAAGAAACCGTTGACCTGCTGCCCTTTCTGCGGGAATATGCAGCAATTCTACAGAAGGCAGAAGCACTGGCCCTGGCGGCGGGAATTGGACCCTTGGAACTGGATACGGATACCTGCTGTCATGCGTATTTTGAGATAGAATTGATCGAGGCCGTGAATATCAGCCATACCCTGAATCGACAGTTAAACCAGGAACAACGTCTTGCTGCCATGGAACGGGCAGGGGAGACTTCCTGTCTGATAAAAAAAGTGCGGCAGACGGAAGGCGGCAGTGCAGAAGAAGCGGCCCATCGAATTTCTTCCTCCCAGACCCTTTCCTGCCCGCTCCTGATGAATCGGGCCTGTATCCTCCATGCCAATCGGCCACTCCGGTGCCGCTCTGGTCTGGATCCTACGGCGCGGAACAGACTGAAAGAAGCAATACAGACCAGCTCTCGCAATGTTTTTCTCGCCCTGACCGGTGAATTTCCTCCGGCCACCGGCCTGCAATTCTCGAATTTTGATACGGTTTCCGGTCGTTTTGTGCAACAATATTTTCAAGCGATGATCAAGGAATCTTAAGGACAAGGAACCTTTATGCAGCAAAAACAGAAATCAAAGCGTTTACTGATTGTCGATGATGAACAAGCCCTCCTTGACCTGCTCAAAAAAGTCCTGTCAAAAAAATGCGACTGCGAAGTCACCCTGACGGCATCCAGCCTGGAGGCCGTGGAACTGGTCAAAAGCTGGGAACCAGACGTGGTGCTCACCGATATTCTTATGCCTGACATGGATGGCCTGCAGCTCCTGCAGTCTATCACGACCATTGATCCCACTATCAGCACCATCATCATGACCGGTTATGGAACCATTGAGATAGCCGTTCAGGCCCTGAAAAACGGCGCCTATGATTTTTTCGAGAAACCTTTTGATAACGACAAAATCAGCAGGGTGGTCAGGCGCGCCCTGGAGCGGACGTATCTGCTGCGGGAAAACCTGCGACTCCAGCAGCGCCTGACCGACAAGAGCGAGATGACTGGATTTGTAGGGCATTCACCACCATTACGACGGGCCTATGATCTCCTGTCACGTCTGGGACAAAGCGACGCTACCGTGCTTATTCGCGGGGAATCAGGTACCGGCAAGGAAGTGGCCGCCCGCGCCATCCACGCCCAGAGTAAACGGGCAGAAAAAAAAATGATCACAGTAAACTGTCCCGCCCTGCCTGAACATATCCTGGAGAGTGAGCTGTTTGGCTATTGCAAGGGGGCTTTTACCGGCGCCGATCATGACAAGCCCGGCCTGTTTCTTGAGGCGGATGGCTCCACCATCTTCCTTGATGAAATTGCCGATATCCCGTTGGGACTCCAGACAAAACTCTTGCGGGTCCTGCAGGAAAAAGAGATCCAGCCCCTGGGCCAAACAAAAACCATCAAGGTCGATGTCCGGATTCTTGCCGCCACCAATCAGAACCTTGAGGGCAAGATGGCCAAGGGAGAATTTCGGGAAGATCTTTTCTACCGTCTGAATGTGATGACTGTCACCCTGCCCACCCTGGCAGAGATCAAGGATGATATCCCCCTGCTGGCCCAGCATTTTCTGGTCCTGTACTCCCGGGAATATGATCGTGAAGGGATGGAGTTCACCCCCGAGGCCCTGCAATGTCTGATGCGCAGGCAGTGGAAGGGAAATGTCCGCCAATTACAGAATATCATCAACCGGGCGGTTCTCCTCTCTGACAGCCGCAAGATCACCCCGCATGAACTGACAAGTTTCGAGGACAACGGCAAGACCGGAGAGGCGCACGGCCAGGTTCCCGCCTGTGTGTACCAGCTTCCGTATCGACAGGCCAAGGAACAGGTGATCGGCCCTTTCACCAGCGCCTATCTGCGTCACTGCCTGGCAGGTTCCAAGGGTAATGTCTCTGCCGCGGCCAAGGCCAGCGATATGGAGCGCCAGGCCTTTCAACGGCTGATGCGCCGTCATCAAATCGACGCTGATACTTTTAGAACAGCCTGAATGAGTGGGTAGCCAACATTTCAGTCCACATGCCGCACAAATGAGGCTTTCCGCGCGGCACCGCAGTATTTTTCGCGGTCAAGTTGACCCGCTTGTCAGCCATTTCTGTAACCTTTTCGCCATAAAATAAAAAAAGGGGCAACAAGCTGTAGGCCCGTACCCCTTGCATATAAGATAGATTATTCTGATTCGTGATCTTGCCCTGCTTTTTGCATGGCATAACGAAATCCACCTATACCGGCAAAAAGATCGATGAAACGAATAGTTGACGCATTATCTTTTTTTAATTTATTCATATTATAAACTATAGCACATCGAGGAAAATGGTTCAATTCGACTTTCTATCTCTGAACATTTTTTGATGCAGCCACTTCAGGACAGGAGTGACACCCGAATGTTTCACTGTCTCTTTTTTGTTG
>JANMTN010000014.1:0-3649 GCA_031390685.1 Desulfobulbaceae bacterium | reverse complement strand
CTTCCTGCTCTCTCTTCTGAGCTTGCTTGTTGCCTTTGTTTTTTTTATTGCCAAACTTATCTATTGGGATTCGTTCCAACTGGGCACCGCCCCTATTCTAATTGGCATCTTCTTTTTTGGTGCGATTCAGACCTTCTTCATTGGAGTGATCGGCGAATACATCGGCTCCATTCATACTCAAGTACGCAATATGCCGCTGGTGGTGGAAATGGAAAGAGTTAACTTCGAAGTTGAAGTGGGCACGAGAGGACAGTAAATAGGGGAAGTAAATAGGAAGTAAATAGGAGAGTAGAAGAGTAAATAGAAAGTAAATAGGGGACAGACCACGTTTTTTAAATAGGGGACAGACCACGTTTTTTAAATAGGGGACAGACCACGTTTTTTGTTTCTATGAGCCCAAGCATTAGGGGAATGAGATATCGTGGCGTGAAACGGATACTGGCTGTAGGTATTCATACCTTGGGGTATTTACGTGATAAAGGGCGGATTTTTTATTTGCTGTTAAAAAATGAACATCCAAAAAGGATGCCCACTTTGTTTTATGTAAAAACACATCTTGATTTGTGTGTATTTGTGTGTATATCATAATATTATGAACAGTAAGCAAATCATCAAGCGTTTGGAATCTGAAGGTTGGCGACAAGTTGGCGGTAAAGGCGATCATCTGAAATTCAAACATACCGGCAACGCCGGTCATGTGGTGGTTCCTCATCCACGTAAAGATTTGGCTGTTGGAACGCTACGTAACATTTACCGGCAAGCCGGTTGGAATTGGAAGGAGTAGGTTATGTTGTATCCCGTTTATGTGCATATAGGTGATGAAACTCACGCCCATGGGGCAACGATCCCCGATTTTCCAGGCTGCTTTTCTGCTGCCGACGATTGGCAGAACTTACCACGAATGGTACAGGAGGCTATTGAGGTATATTGCGAGGGGGAGAACATGGATCTGCCCGTGCCCACTAAACTGGAAAGCTTGGCCGGGCTGCCCGGTTTTCAGGATGGTGGAATATGGCTTTTGGTTGAGGTGGATACGGCGCGTCTCGACACTCGCCCCGTGCGCCTTAACATCTCTTTACCTGCGGGGTTGGCTCGTGAAATCGACGACTACGCCCGCGCGCATGGGGCTACGCGATCCGGCTTTCTAGCTGAGGCGGCGCGTAGCGCGATGCGTTAGGGTGAAATGGGGATGAAATGGGACAGAAATGGGGGACAGACCACGTTTGATGACGCTTACGGTTCTCGTTCCTATCTATTTTTTCCCATAAGTGCTGTCGTGGTCTGGGGCGATGGTGAGCAAGCGAATGAAATCGCCGTCGCGGAATGCCGTTGCCCGGCGTGACAGGGTGATGCGTAGCGAGTAGAGAGCATCAATATTGGCCGGTAATTTGACGCTGAATATCTTCTCCCATTTGAGGCCGTTGTCGCGGTAAATTTGATTCCAGGTGAGCTGGCGAATCTTGTTTAACGTGTCGAGGGCGGCGAGTCGTTCTGCCTTTGGCAGCGAGAGAAGATTCTCCTGGAAAACCGGAT
The DNA here is from genome assembly GCA_031390685.1 of Desulfobulbaceae bacterium. Taxonomy (GTDB): domain Bacteria; phylum Desulfobacterota; class Desulfobulbia; order Desulfobulbales; family Desulfocapsaceae; genus UBA2270. The sequence continues at coordinate 2,116 of JANMTN010000014.1, read as the reverse complement.
TGTTCAGGTCCAGCCTGACATTCGGATCATTCTTGGCCATTATTGGTCAGTTGCTCCATAACGCTATCCGTATTGGCGTCATTGGGGGTGGTGGTTTTGGCCCAATCCAGCGCGCGTGTCAGATCAGAAGCGGCTTGAAGTCCATGCAGCCAATGTTCGTTGTCAGGGATGATACTGGCGGTACGCACCAACCAGACACCAGGCTCTTGTTCTTCAACTAGAACCTGACGTCCGGCAAATTGTTTACCAATTGAAATCTGACCATTTGCGCCAATCATCTTGATGCTGGGACCTTTAGCTAAGGTTGGCATAAATACCTCCATCTTTTTTTAAATTATGATTGCACTATAGCACTAATATAGCACTAAAGTTATCGTTGGTCAACAAAGGGCAGGTAAATGGGCAGGTAAATGGGGGACAGACCACGTTTTTAGTGGCGCAGAAAGTTAAATGCGATTATATGGTTTTAACCATGCCAAGACGATCACGAATTATCATATCAGGTGTTCCCCTTCATTTGATTCAACGGGGCAATAATCGTCAGCCTTGTTTTTATAGTGATGAGGATTATCGGTTTTATCTTGACTGGTTGCAGGAATATAGCCGTGAAACAGGATGTTCCGTACATGCGTATGTGTTGATGACCAATCATGTTCACCTTTTCTTAACACCGGCAGAAGCAGACAGTGCCGGAATGCTTATGAAACGGTTGGGGCAGCGTTATGTCCAGTACATCAATCGCATGTACCAGCGCAGTGGGACACTTTGGGAAGGACGTTTTCGCTCCTGTATTGCCCAACAGGAAGAATATCTGCTGGTATGCCAGCGGTACATAGAGATGAATCCGGTCCGCGCCGGAATAGTGGATCACCCCGGCGAGTATCGCTGGTCAAGCTACCGCAGCAACGGTCAAGGCGAAAAATCGGACCTGTTGAGCTGCCATTCTCTTTATTTGCGTCTTGGTATGACTGGTGAAGAAAGGCGGGCTGCTTACCGGGAACTTTTTCGTCATGAGTTGGGGGAGGGAATCGTTGACCAGATCCGTCAGGCAACCAATGGAGGCTTTGCCCTTGGTAACCTGCATTTCAAAGAAGAAATAGCCACAATGCTTGGTCGCAGGGTAACTCCTGGCAAACCAGGGCGCCCGCGACACCAAAGAGGTGAGAAGTAGCTCATCTATGGAGAAAAGATGCGGAATTAAATGTGGTCTGTCCCTTATTGACCCCACCTGGAAACCCGCACGCAAGCCATTGCGCAAATGAAAGGGGTTGGCATCAACACAGTGTTTCACTATGTTCCACTCCATGATTCGCCATATGGGAAAAGACACGGACGTGCTCATGACGATCTTCCGATTACCCGTATGGCTTCGGATTGCTTGTTGCGATTACCATTGTGGCTGGGCGTCGAAGATCATCAGCAGAAAATAGTGGACGAATTGTCTGGCTGTTTTGTTTAACTATATAAAACCATTATTAATCATCTCTCAATATTGTGGAGTTACTATTAACTTGTTATGTTGAAAGAAAGAGGATGATCAGATGGGAAAACAAAATCGAAGGAAGTGTGATGTTGATTTCAAACGCAGTTGTTGCTATTAGTTACAACGTCTTGGCAGGTCATAACTGTAACACATCATATTAATCGGGAGTGAGTAAATGAAAAAGAAAGCATTAATTACCGGGGTTACAGGTCAGGATGGGGCCTATCTGGCTGAGTTTCTTCTTGAAAAGGGATATGAGGTCCATGGGCTGAAACGGAGGACATCGCTTTTTAATACGGATCGTATTGATCATCTCTATCAGGATCCGCATGAGGAAAACCGAATTTTTATCCTTCATCATGGCGATCTGACCGATTCTTCAAGCCTCATTCGTGTCATTCAAAAGGTGCAGCCTGATGAGGTGTATAACCTCGCAGCCCAGTCTCATGTGGCGGTTTCTTTTGAGGAGCCTGAATACACGGCGAATTCCGATGCCCTTGGCGCCTTACGCATCTTGGAGGCCATCCGTATCCTTGGGCTTACTGAGAAGACCAGGTTTTATCAGGCGTCTACCTCTGAGCTCTACGGTCTTGTCCAGGAAACTCCGCAGACAGAGACCACGCCTTTTTATCC
>JANMTN010000351.1:0-3260 GCA_031390685.1 Desulfobulbaceae bacterium | reverse complement strand
GGGCTGACAGATAGGGCATCTTCTCGCTGATAAAACGATCCACTCCCACATTTTCGAGACCGATGGCATTGAGCATGCCACAGGCGGTCTCAATAATCCTGGGCGGGGGATTGCCGGCGCGGGGCGCAAGGGATATCCCCTTGACCACCACCGCCCCGAGACGACGCAGATCAACAAAATCCTCAAACTCACGGGCATAACCAAAGGTCCCGGACGCGGTCATCACTGGATTCTGCAGATCAAGGCTGCCAATGGCAACCCGCAGATCAACCTCATCCCTGTTCATTATTACAGGCTCCATAACAAATCCCCCGCCTCAAAGACCGGCCCGTCAGAGCAGGCATGGGCATAGCCGCCGTCCTTCAGGGGAACGGCACAGCCAAGACAGGCCCCCATGCCGCAGGCCATCACCGTTTCCACCGAGACCTGACAATGAATGTTCTCTTTCAGGCATAAATGATGAATCGCCGCCATCATCGGCCTGGGGCCACAACTATAGACCGTAAAATCCGGACCGAGGTTCATTTTTTTGAGGACATCGGTAACCAGACCATGATGGCCAAACGAGCCGTCATCAGTGGCCGCCAAGACCTCTAAACCCAGGTTCTCAAAAGCACCAATGAGCGGCACCAGTTCCTCACGATTCCTGGCGCCGAGAATAACTTTGGGCGCCGCGCCCTGCCTGGCCTGCAACTGAAAACGACTGGCCAGGAAGAGCATGGGGGCAATCCCCATGCCTCCGCCCACCAGGCAGGCCTGGCCTGGCTCACAGAGGACAAATCCTTTCCCCAGGGGGCCAAGGAGTGACAGCTGCTCACCAACACGGCACTGAGCGAGCAGTTCCGTCCCCCGTCCCACCACCTTGAAAAGAATCTGCAGATAACCTTCACTGCTGGTTTGATGAATGGAGAAAGGACGTCTCAGCAATGGATCCTTGCCGGGGGCTGTTTGAATCATCACGAATTGTCCGGGCATTGCCGCCGCCGCGATCTCCGGGGCGTTCAGGGTCAGCCTGACAATATCCCTGGCAATGACCTCCGAGCGAACAAGCTCGACTTTTTTCTGGAATTGAGACATAATAAAAGTTATGTTATGGTGAATAACTAAGGAAGATTAATAAAAAAAATCAATATTTGACAAGCAGAGAGCAGCAAGAGGATACCGTGTGCCATCCTCCTCCACTAAGCGTCCGGATCCTCTAACCAGTTTTCCCTCATATACCACAATGGAACCCTTGACCCTCACGCTCTTGTTTGCCCTGCTCTTCGGGGCAATTATCGGCAGTTTTCTCAATGTCGTTATCCACCGGTTACCTACCGAAGGTGGCTCCATTGTCTTCCCGGCCTCGCACTGTCCACGGTGTCAGAGCCCTCTTTCCTGGTATGAAAATATTCCGGTCATCAGCTTTCTCGTCCTGCGTGGCCGATGCCGACACTGTCACGAAAGGATATCACTGCAATATCCGGTGATAGAAATCTGCATGGCCCTGCTGTCAGTGGCTGTAGTCCAGCGCTTTGGTCTCACTCTAACGGCTGCCGGTTATTTTCTCTTCTGTGCCGCGTTACTGGTCATCATCTGGATTGATCTTCGACATCAGATTATTCCGGATGTGATCAGTCTGCCGGGGATTCTCGTGGGTCTCATTTTTTCGTTTGTGAGCCCGGCGCTTAGCTGGCAGGACTCTCTCCTCGGTCTGCTCCTCGGTGGTGGAATCCTCTACGCTATAGCCCTGTTGTATTACCTGTGGCGGAAACAGGAAGGAATGGGGGGTGGTGACATCAAACTGCTGGCCATGATCGGGGCATTTCTGGGCTGGCAGGCCCTCCCCTTTGTCATTTTTGCCAGTTCCTTTACTGGCGCATGCGTTGGGATCCTGACCATGATCATACAACGAAAAGGAGGAAAGGCCCGTATCCCTTTTGGCCCTTTTCTCTCCCTCGCCGCCTTAGTCTATCTCTTTTTTTCCGAACAGGTCAATTTGCTTTACCAGTTTTATCTCCATGGCAGTTTTTAACAGCAGGAGACATCGAGTGGCCGAACTTTTTCTGTTCCAGAATACAATTTGAGAACAGCAACGGGATGGTAGAGGTAATTTTACTCTTCATCTTTTGCTTCGCCCCTGATCGGAACAGGGAAGAGAGGGCAATCAAGGGGATTCCCCGCCATAATATTTTCACCCAGCCCCAATCCGATCTTTTGACAATCTTCCACCTGTAGTCTGCTATGCCCATATTTGGGATAGAAGCGATGAAACCATGAGCTTCCAGCCTCCGGCACCTTTCCCGCCAGTTTCAGGAAAACGCCAATAGTCCGCCACGGTTCAGGTGTGGGATGAGAGAAGACTAGAGGAGCGACCACTGTAGCCCCGCAGCGTCTGAGCAAACCTTTAAGCCCATAATAATGCACCCGCCAATAACCGCGACAGGAAATAAAAGGCAGGACGGTTTTGCCCGCAAATAACCTCTTCCCATCCCGGTCAAGAAGAGAAAGCACCGGACCGCTGGGGTTATATGACCAGGTTGGCCCGGCCAGGATAATAAGATCCCACGGGTCAAAACATCTGGGATTGATTGGATGAACCGGGTAACGCTTCCTCAAAAAAGTCTGCGTCATCATTATCAACGTGGCGTTGATAGTGCCAATGGGAAATCTTAATTCTGAGACCAGATTCAGTTGTTCCCAAAAAACCTCTATACCACTCTTTTCAAGTCCATCAATCAAGCCGTTAAGAAGATTTCTGGTCTGACTGCTGAATGAATAGGAAATTATGAGAATTCTTTTTTTACTCAAGATGATAAACCACAATATAATGCGCTAACGTGACAGAAATGAAAAACCTGCCAGAGACTATACCGCAGATAGGCATAAAAAAAAAGCCCCCGATCGCTCGGGGGCTTTTCATCTAGAAAACTTTTATACCATACTGTTTATTCTTCTCTTTCATGCTCAACACCAACCGCAATCTTATACAGCAGGGTCAGGACAAAAAAGCCGGTCGCCCAGATACCAAGGGTGATACCAAGCTCATTGGCCGTGGGGATATACTCGGTAATCTCATCGAGGGGATTGGGAACAAATCCGGCAAAAACAAAGCCAAGTCCCTTATCAATCCACAACGCCACAAAGATCATCACGCAGGAAAGGCCAAGCAGAAATTCATTCTTTTTCCGGGCGTAAGGCCAGGCAAAAAGTCCCAGGGCGCCAAAGTTCAACGCCACTGAAGTCCACATGAATGGCACCAGATTATTATACATATGACC
>JANMTN010000310.1:0-1517 GCA_031390685.1 Desulfobulbaceae bacterium | reverse complement strand
GATAGGTGTGCGGATTGTCCCTACCACGGATCTTGTGGAAAAGTTGCGGGCAATCAAGGATGAAGATGAGATAGCCAGGCTGCGGGCCTCGGTTGACCTGAACGAACAGGTCTTTGACGAGGTGTACAGCTCAATTTGTCCCGGCCAGACTGAACGAGAGATCGCCATGGTCGTTGAGTCCACCATGCGCCGGATGGGTGCCCAATCCCCGAGCTTTGACACGATTGTCGCAACGGGCAGCAACAGCGCCTTACCGCACGCGGTTCCTGGCCCGGTGGCTATTGAGGGCAATCAGCCCGTGATGATTGATATGGGGTTGATCCTCGATGGTTATTGTTCTGATATGACCCGTACTTTTGTGCTTGGCGAGCCGGACGACCGTTTTCTTGCCATTCACCGGCTGGTACGTCGGGCCCAGCTTGCGGCTATCGAGACGATTCGGGCGGGAGTCGCGGCGGCCAAGGTCGATACAGTCGCCCGTGATATCATCACTGCCGCCGGGTACGGTCAGGCCTTCGGTCACTCCCTGGGGCATGGCGTGGGGCTGGCCGTCCATGAAGAGCCGCGCCTGTCTTCCCGGAATAAAAAGAAGTTGCAGGCAGGGATGGTGGTGACGGTTGAACCCGGTATTTACCTTCCCGGTTGGGGTGGTGTCCGGCTTGAAAATATGGTAGTCGTCCGTGCCGACGGCTGTGAACTGCTCAATAAAAATTCAACCTGGCTTGATCTATGAACGCAATAGGCGTACGCAAATATTTTGTTCTTGATACCAATGTCCTGCTCCACAACGCCGAATCTCTCACCTCTTTTGATGATAATTATGTGATCCTGCCCATGACGGTTATTGAGGAACTGGACAGCTTCAAGCGCCATAATGATGAACTGGGGCGCAGTGCCCGCCATGTTATCAGGCAGATTGATCAGCTTCGTTCCCAGGGTTCTCTGAAGGATGGAGTGACCATGGCAAACAGTGGCATCCTGCAGATTATTGTCGAGCACAAGGAGATGCCGGGGATCTGTATTGATATGTCCGTGCCCGATAACCGGATCCTGGCGGTGGCCCATGCCCTGCACCAGGAAGGAAAAAAGGTGATCTTTGTCTCCAAGGATATTAATGCCCGGTTGAAGGCCGATGCCCTTGGCATTGATGTGATGGATTTTGAAAAGCAGAAGTGTAACTTTGATGAACTTTACACGGGCTGGACTGAGGTCCAGGTTGCAACCGAGATGGTAGATCGCTTTCATGAGGGGAAGAGTCTGGAGACGGAAGGGTTTGATTTTCTGCTCAACGAGTTTGTTCTGTTGCGGGATGCCGCCAACCCCAAACACTCAGGGATAGGCCGGGCGGTGGGACCAAATAGCCTTACCCATCTCAATGCCACCTCTGAGAGTGTCTGGAATGTTCACTCGCGTTCCAAGGAGCAACGGATGGCCCTTGAACTGCTTATGGATCCAAAGATCAGTCTGGTAACGCTTATCGGTCAGGCTGGCACCGGCAAGACCTTGCTGGCTCTGGC
>JANMTN010000308.1:0-1599 GCA_031390685.1 Desulfobulbaceae bacterium | reverse complement strand
GATACCTCATCATGTCTGCACATAAACCTGTTCAACATCCTGGCGACAAAATGAAAAAGGCCATCTGCGCCTTTTCTGAACTCATCCAGCAACATCCCGAAAAAAGCCGGCTGTCCCTGCTGCATCAGGTCGAGATCCAGTTTGACCTCTCACCCAAAGAGTGCGAGTTTCTCAACAACAATCTGACAGGGCCGCTGCAAGAAAAGAATATCGTCGCCTGAATGGTAAAAACGGCATAAGGAGCCGTAACAAATAATCAAAAAACAAAGACTATTTCGTACCGACTCCTAAAATGCCAAAAACAGCAGTAACCATATCTGACACAACGCAGAGGAGAGTAAAGGATGGATGCCTACCAGCAACTTATCGCCACCATTGCCCTGATGATGGGTACATCCTGGGCCGCCGGCATCAATCTCTATGCCACCATCGGGGTTCTTGGTTTTCTGGGGATAACGGGCAACATTGTGCTCCCGGAGCAATTACACGTCTTGCAGAATCCCCTGGTGATTGGCGCGGCCGCCCTGATGTATGTGGTGGAATTCTTTGCCGACAAGACCCCGGGGGTGGATACCGGCTGGGACACCATTCACACCTTTATCCGTATCCCTGCCGGAGTCATGCTGGCCGCCGGGGCCGTAGGCGAGGTGAATCCGGCCGTCGTCATTGTGGCCGGGATCCTGGGTGGGACCATTGCCGCCACTTCCCATTCCCTCAAGGCAGGTTCAAGAATCCTGATCAACACCTCTCCTGAGCCCTTCAGCAACTGGACCGCCTCAATATTGGAAGACGTGGTCGTTGTCGCCGGTCTCTGGACTGCGCTGCACCATCCGGTGGCCTTTCTGGGACTTTTCGTCCTGTTCCTTCTTCTGGCCATCTGGTTGCTCCCCAAGATATGGCACGGGATAAAAGCTCTTTTTATCAGACTGAAAAAGTGTTTCGTAAACCAGGCAGCTCCGCCGCCAACACCAGAAGATAATGACTTGACGAAACCTACACTGAATTAAACGCGGTTCTTGCAGAGCGAGCCTGCAAGAGTCCGAAAGCCTCAGCTCTCATACTTACAGGGCAGAGAGACAACAACGGTCGTCCCCACATCCGGTTCACTCTCAAAGGTCATGGTGCCGCCATGTTCCTCGATGATCTTGACAGACATGGCGAGCCCCAGCCCCGTGCCCTCCGGTTTAGTGGTAAAATAGGGATCAAAAACGCGAGGCATATCTTCTTTATTCACGCCGCACCCTGTATCCTCTACGGTGAATAAAACATTCCGGCCTTGGGCTGCAACCCGGATGTCCAACCGGCCGCCATGCTCCATGGCCTGGATGGAATTCAGAAAGAGATTGAGAAAAACCTGATTCAGTTTATCCTGATCGGCCAGCACCAGAGGCAGATCATCCTCCATCCGGATTTCCACCCTCACCCCCACAGACTCCGCATCCATCCGGATAAGCGACACGGTCTTCCGCACCACCTCTTCGGGGTGGACATCTTCCTTGAGCAGTTTCTGGGGTCGGGCATAGTCGAGCAATTCACCGATACTTCGGTTCTACCGTTCCACCTCCTGCACCAGGATATCAGCCGTCTCCTGATCAGTGC
>JANMTN010000295.1:0-1561 GCA_031390685.1 Desulfobulbaceae bacterium | reverse complement strand
TGGGCACAATTGTCGTCTCTTTTGCCTCGACTATCGGGGCGACTCTGGCCTGCCTGGTCTCCAGATTTCTGCTGCGGGACTGGGTTCAGGCACGATTCGGCGACAAGTTGCAGCGGATCAATGAAGGTATAGAACAGGAGGGCGGCTTTTATCTCTTCACCCTGCGCCTGATCCCGATTTTTCCTTTTTTTGTTATTAATCTGGCCATGGGCCTGACCCGGATCAAGATCTCCACCTATTACTGGGTCTCGCAGCTTGGCATGTTGCCGGCCACAATTGTGTTTGTGAATGCCGGCAAGGAGTTGGGAAAACTGGAAACACTGGCGGGGATCCTGTCGCCGAGTCTGATATTTTCCTTTGTCCTGCTGGGGCTGTTCCCGATTACGGTGAAGAAGATCATGGCCAGGATAAAAAAATGATGGCGTCGCGAAAAGTCCCAAATACCCCAAGGGCACTTCCTGCGGGGCGCACACATCCTTCGTCACTGCGACGTACCCAAAAGTACGCCTCATTCCTCAGGATTCGGAGTCTCGCAAAGCTCGCTTACCTGCGCGCCTTGTCTTTGAGCCTTTTCGCTTGGTGATCCTCTTGATTGCTTTTTTCGAGATCAAAAATGATGAGATGATGAGTGCTTGAAGGGCAAAGGAGAACTTATGGCAAAGTATGATTACGATCTGGGGGTGATCGGCGGCGGGGCGGCAGGTCTGACCGTGGCTTCCGGGGCGGCCCAGTTGGGGGCCAGGACCCTGCTCATTGAAAAGGGGCACGCGCTCGGTGGCGACTGCCTGCATTTTGGCTGTGTGCCGTCCAAGACCCTGATCCATTCGGCCAGGCTTTATCACAGCCTGAAAAGCTGTTCGCGTTTCGGCCTGCCCGAGGTGGCAATGCCGGAGGTTGATTTCTCCCGTATTGCCGCCCGGATCAGATCGGTGATTGCGGCCATCCAGGAGCATGATTCCGTGGAACGTTTCTGCCGCCTGGGCGTGGATGTCAGGTTCGGCGCTCCTCGTTTTGTCGATGAACATCAGGTCGAGCTGGGATCCAAGCGGTTCTCGGCCAGGTCCTGGGTTATTGCCACGGGCTCATCCGCGACCCCTGCCCAGGGGCCTGTCCTCCAAAATATCGCCACTATCACCAATAAAGAGATCTTCACGCTCGATCATCTGCCCGCATCCCTCATTGTCATTGGGGCCGGCCCTATTGCCATCGAGATGGCCCAGGCCTTCTGCCGTCTTGGCTCGCGGGTGACGGTGATCCAGCGCTCCGGCCAGATTCTGACCAAAGAGGATAAAGATCTGGCCGATGGGGTGATGCAGGTCATGGCGGGCGAAGGGGTCCGCTTTCTGCTGGGTGCCACCGTCACCGGGGCGAGAACGGTGGGGAATAACCAGGAGCTGGTGGTGGTCACCAGGGCGGGTGCGGAGACGATCCAGGCCGAGACCGTGCTGGTGGCCCAGGGCCGCAGTCCGAATATTGATGGTCTGGGGCTGACGGAGATCGGGGTGGCCCATGATGCCGGCGGAATCACGGTGGACAGCCGGATGCGCACCAGTCACAGCCA
>JANMTN010000278.1:0-9005 GCA_031390685.1 Desulfobulbaceae bacterium | reverse complement strand
GCCAGATCAACCAGGATGTCGTAGCGCATGCCATAGCCGCCGCACAGGCGGATATTTTCGGCATCGACATAAATTCCCGTCTTCAGCATCTGTCTTTACTCCCATTCTATGGTGGCGGGCGGTTTGGAGGAGATATCAAAGACCACCCTGTTGACGCCGCGCACTTCATTGATGATCCGGCTGGAGATGGCCCCCAGCAGTTCATAGGGAAGTTTTGACCAGTCGGCGGTCATGGCGTCTTTTGAGTCCACAGCCCGTAAGGCAATGACATTCTCGTAGGTGCGACCATCGCCCATGACCCCCACGGTCTGGATGGGGAGGAGAACGGCAAAGGACTGCCATACCTTGCGGTACCAGCCGCTTTTCTTCATCTCTTCGAGGACAATGACATCGGCCTGGCGCAGGATTTCCAGGCGTTCGCGGCTCACCTCTCCCATGATGCGAATGCCCAGTCCCGGGCCGGGAAAGGGTTGGCGGTAGATAGCTTCTTCCGGTAGTCCCAGTTCCAGTCCCAGCTCGCGCACTTCGTCTTTGAACAGTTCGCGCAGGGGTTCGATCAGGTCCAGTTTCATGATCTCGGGCAGGCCGCCCACATTGTGATGGGATTTGATCGGGGCCTCGCCGCGAAAGGAGACCGACTCGATCACGTCCGGATAGAGGGTGCCTTGGGCCAGATAGTTGACCTCGCCCAGTTTTCTGGCCTCTTCTTCAAATATCTGGATAAAACCCAGGCCAATCCGCTTGCGTTTGATCTCAGGGTCAACAACGCCTGCCAGTTCACCCAGAAAGAAGTCTGTTGCCTCGACATCAATGACCTTGAGCTTGGACTTTTCCTTGAAAAAGCGAAGGATGGATTCAGATTCACCGATGCGCATCAGGCCGTTATTGACATAGATGCAGGTCAGTTGATCGCCGATGGCCCGATGGATCAGGGCGGCGGTGACCGAGGAATCCACACCGCCGGAAAGGGCACAGATGACCTTGCTCGTACCCACTTTGTTGCGGATGGCCGCAACAGTGGATTCGATGAAGGAGTGCATGGTCCAGTCCGGTTGGCAGTCGCAGAGACCAAAGATGAAGTTGCGCAGGATATCGGTGCCGATCAGGGTGTGGGCGACCTCAGGATGGAACTGGACTGCGACAAAGGGTTTTTCCTTGTGCCTGAGGGCGGCAAAGGGAGAATGGCTGCTGGTGGCCGTGGCCTCAAATCTCTCTGGTGCCACCTCCACCCGGTCGCCGTGGCTCATCCACACCTGATGATGCACGGGGCTGGTCTCCAGACCGGCAAAGAGGCCGCCGGTCAATTGGATGGAGAGATCAGCCTTGCCGAATTCCCGTTTTTCCGCCTTCTCGACCTTGCCGCCCAGTTGCTGCATCATGAGCTGGGCCCCGTAGCAGATGCCCAATATCGGCAGACCCAGCTCAAAGAGTGCTGGGTCTGATAAAGGGGCATCAATGTCATAGACTGAGGCCGGTCCACCGGAGAGGACTATGCCTGCCGGGGCCAGGGCCTTGATTTTGTCAAGGGAGGTGGAATAGGGGTGGATCTCGCAGTACACCTTCTGTTCGCGGATACGTCTGGCAATAAGCTGGGTGGTCTGGGAGCCGAAATCAAGGATGAGGATTTTTTTCATGATAAGGGAATGTTGAAAGTTAAAAGTTAAGTAAGTATTGATGGTCTCGTAAAAAGTCGAAATTTAGCTTTTTCCGTTATTCGGGCGCAGGCCGGAGCCAGTCTTTTCGGACAGTTGCGAAGATGCTGGACAGCGGTTTCCACCGGTGTGATGACTTTTTGCGAGACCCAACAGGTAATCATGCCGTCCGGTAGTTGGGTGCCTCTTTGGTGATGATAACGTCATGGACATGGGATTCCCGCAGGCCGGCGGCAGAGATGCGGACAAATTTGGCCCTTTCGCGAAGCTCCTCGATAGTGCCGGCGCCGACATAGCCCATACCGGAACGCAGTCCGCCCAGGAGCTGGTAGATAACATCAGCCAGCGGCCCGCGGTACGGGACTTTTCCTTCAATGCCTTCGGGGACAAGCTTGGACTGACTGCTTACCTCGGACTGGAAATAGCGGTCGGAGGAACCTTTGCGCATGGCGCCAATTGAACCCATGCCCCGGTAACCCTTATAGGTTCGGCCCTGATAAAGAAAGGTGTCGCCAGGGGTTTCATCGGTGCCGGCAAAAAGAGAGCCGATCATGATCGCATGCGCCCCGGCGCCAATGGCCTTGACCAGATCACCGGAGTGTTTGATCCCGCCATCGGAGATGATGGGAATACCATGCGCGGCAGCGGCAGCGACACAGTTTTTCAGGGCGCTCATCTGGGGGACACCCACACCGGCGACAATACGGGTGGTACAGATTGAGCCTGGCCCTACACCGACCTTGACCGCATTGGCGCCGGCCTTGATCAGGGCAAGAGTGCCTTCATAGCTGGCCACATTGCCGGCAATGACCGGTAGGTCGGGAAAGGCGCTCTTGATCGCCTCGACCGCTCGCAGCACCCCGCGGGAGTGACCATGGGCCGAGTCCATGACCACCACATCGACACCGGCGTCCACCAGTTTCTGGGCGCTGGCTTCAATGCCTGGACCAACGCCTAAGGCCGCGCCCACCAGAAGACGGCCCAGATGATCCTTGGCGGCCAGGGGATATTTTCGTATTTTTTCCAGATCCTTGATGGTGATCAGGCCGGCCAGATTGCCGTTGTCATCGACCACCAGCAGTTTCTCAATGCGGTGTTCATGGAGCAGGGCTTTGGAGTGTTCCATGTCAATGCCCACCCTGGCGGTCACCAGGTTCTTGCTGGTCATCACATCGCCCACCCGCAGGTCACTGTCAGAGACAAAGCGCAGGTCACGATTGGTGACAATACCCACCAGTTTGCCCTCGCGTAAGACGGGCAGACCGGAGATCTTGTATTTGGCCATAATCTTTTCTACATCGGCTACGGATTGATCCTCACGGACCGTAATCGGGTCAATAATCATCCCTGATTCCGATTTCTTGACCTGCTCCACTTCTTTGGCCTGTTTGGCGATTCCCATATTTTTATGGATAATGCCGATCCCCCCTTCCCGGGCCATGGCAATGGCCGTCCGGTGTTCGGTTACCGTATCCATGGCCGCACTGACCAGTGGGGAGTTCAGGGTAATGGTGTCAGTCAATCGGGTGACAAGGGAGACTTCATTAGGAAGTACCTCTGAGGCTGAGGGGACAAGCAGCAGGTCGTCGAAGGTAAGGGCTAACTCTATGGTGTCTGGTAACATGGAAGGCTCCTGGAACAAGGTTCAAATGAACAGAATGTACTGAATTTAAGAGTTTTCAGTTTTCACTTTCAGTGTTAAATATAGGAGTTAATGAGACAGGAGTGAGTATCTACTAAAAAAGCATTCTGTCTCCTGAACAACAGTGTAGCATTTCAAGATAAAAGCTTAAACCTTTTTCGGGACTGACCTATTTTTGTCTTGTGTTGTCCTTGCAGAAAGAGGAGAAAGGAATCCATGCTTATAAATATCAATCCTGACAATCCCCAACTGCGCCTGATCCAGCAGGTTGTTGAGCACCTGCAAGCCGGGGCGATTATCTGTTATCCAACGGATACCGGTTATGGTGTCGGCTGCGATCTGTTTCATCAAAAGGCGATTAAACGATTGATGCAGATAAAGAAAAGACCTGAGGGGAAGCCCTTTTCTTTCATGTGTTCCAGTCTGAAAAATATCAGTGAATATGCCCATGTGTCAAATACGGCCTATCGGTTGATGAAAAAAAATCTGCCGGGGGCCTACACCTTTGTCCTGCCCGGAAGCAAGATCGTGCCCAGGACCATGGCGACAAAGCAGAAAACAGTCGGTATCCGGGTTCCAGCCAATCCTATCTGTCTGTTGCTTCTTGAAACCCTTGGCCATCCTCTTGTCAACACCAGTATCCCGGTGGAAAGTGAACATCCTGCGCCGACTGAGGCCTATGAAATCGAGATGATTCTGGGGAACAGGGTCGAGATCATTATCGACGGTGGACCGGTCTATCCCGATCCATCCTCACTCATTGATCTGACCGGAGATCATCCTGAGATATTGCGCGAAGGGAAGGGGGATATTGCCCCATTTTTGTGATGAGCCGTTGTAAATAAGTAACCTGGCCATATGAGTTGCCAGGACGGCATAAGGGTGCCTTGAAAAATTGTCTTTTTGCCCAATCTCTGCGTTGTCATAAAAAATTTATCCTCGGAATATTAACTATATACCTGTGGTAAATTTTTTCTCACGCCTTGATCTTGAACAAAAATCCTGATTTTTCAAGGTACCCATAAGAAGCCGTAACGAAATAGTAAGTTGTCTCGTAACGTCTTCTAAGTATTCTGCAAGCGGGAAAGAAGAGTGATCAAGAGATGGACGCGCCCCAAAAATATTCCCTGAGGCGGCCACTTCATGAGTGTGGTGCTTGGCTATTTGACCTGCCTGCGATGACAATGACATACGATGGCTTCTCGCAGGCTTGCCAGCCTGCAATGATCTCTGTCTTTAATCTTTTATCAACGGAGCTTTCAAGGATCTGCTCATGGTAAAGTGAATGGTCTTCCTTTCTGGAATATCCATTATGGCCCCGGTTTTCGGGTTTTTAGTTGTTCGTGCCTTGCGTTTTCGGAGGGAAAAACTGCCAAAGCCTCGAAGTTCTATCCGTCTTTTTTCCGTTAAGGCATTCCGCATTGTCGTTAGCATGATTTCAAGGGCGGCGGTCACATCCCGTTTCGGGAGGGCGAGGTCCATGCTGACCTGATCAATAAGTTCCTTTTTTAACATGTTCAATAGTCTTTTTTCAAAAAGATGATTATAAAAAAAGGTTGTTTTGCCATGAAGAATTTTCAAGGCAAAACAACCTCTTATGTGCTCAGGCCAGCTTGGGCAGGTCGCTTTCTTATGACTTGTCGGCTGTGGAGAAAGTTTTGCCTAGCTTTCTTCGGTCTGGCCACTGGCGGCCTTCATCAGGTCGCCTAAGGTAGCAGGAGCTGCAACAGCGGCCGCAGCTTCTTCTTTCTTGGACACTGTTTGTCCGACCTCAGCCGGCTCATCACCATTGCCTTCCAGGGTCTTGATGGAGAGGCCAATCTTCCGGTCTTTTGCGGATACATTAATGACAATGGCCTTCAGGGTGTCACCAACCTGATAGACGCCAACCGGGGTCTTGATCTTTTCTTTGCTGATCTCGGAGACATGAACCAGTCCTTCGATTCCTTCTTCAAGCTGAACGAATACACCAAAATCAGTGACGTTGGTGATGGTGCCTTCGATGATGGTGCCGGATGGATATTTATTATAGGCAGCCTGCCATGGATCGGGCTCAAGCTGTTTGATGCCAAGGGAGAAGCGCTCGTTTTCCTTGTCAATCTTCAGGACAACCGCCTGGATGGTCTGGCCCTTGACATATTTTTCCGAAGGATGCTTGATCCGCTCAGTCCAGGAGAGATCAGAGACATGAATCAGGCCGTCAATCCCGTCTTCAATGCCGATAAAGACACCAAAGTCTGTGATATTTTTAACTTTTCCTTCGATTATGGCGCCGACCGGATATGAGTCTGTAACCAGATCCCAAGGATTGGGTTGCAACTGTTTCATGCCCAGTGAGATCCGTTTGGTCTCAGGTTCGATATTGAGAACCATGACCTCAACCTCATCTCCCACCGCCACGATCTTGGATGGATGACGGGGTTTCTTGGACCAGGTCATCTCAGAGACATGGATCAGTCCTTCAACGCCTTCTTCCAGTTCGATAAAGACACCGTAATCAGTGATGGAGACGACCTTGCCCATTGCCTTTTCACCAACAGGGTAACGGGTAGTAACGGTTGCCCATGGATCTTCTTTCAGTTGTTTGACACCGAGGGAGACGCGATCATTTTCCTTGTCGTATTTGAGAACCTTGACCTCCAGTTCCTCGCCGACCTTGTACAGCTTTGCCGGATGGGAGACGCGTCCCCAGGAGAGATCGGTGATATGGCAGAGACCGTCCATGCCGCCCATGTCGATAAAGAGGCCGTAGTCGGTGATATTGGTGATGGCGCCCTTGATGATCTGTCCTTCCTGAAGAATGGAACGCATCTTCTCGCGCAGCTTGTTGCGGTCATCCTCAAGGATGGCTCGCCGTGAGATAACCACGTTATTGCGTTTGCGGTTAAACTTGAGCACCTTGAAAGAAAAGGTCTCACCAATGAGCGCGTCCAGGTCTTTGACCGGACGCAGATCAATCTGCGAATAAGGAAGAAAGGCCGGGACGCCAACATTAACAGACATGCCGCCCTTGACTCTGCTCTCGATCTTGCCTTCAATAGTGCCGCCCTCTTCCTGAATCTTGGCAATATCTTCCCAAACCTTTATGGCAATTGCTTTTTCCCGTGACAGAAGGAGGCCGCCTTCTTCTTTGCGACGTTCAATAAAGACCTCAAATGTGTCGCCGATTTGAATTTCTTTACCTTTCTCCAGTTGGAATTCGGATTTGGCAACATAACTCTCCGCCTTATCTCCGACATCAACAAGGACATAGCCATCGACGACGCCGATGATGGTGCCCATGGTTACATCGCCAACGTTAACGACGCTGCTGTTTTCTTCCATTGCAAAGAGTTCTGCAAAACTTAACTCTTCGTCATTGCTTGTTGTTTGTGTGAGTGCCTCGGTCATGGGTTTTAGCTCGTGCGGCCTGCAGGGGCCAGGTTGTAAGGGTTGATCTTTATCGTTTGTTTAAGAAACGATGCCTGTATTGTCTGAAAGATAAAGGAACGGACCTTGTATATCTTTTAAGAGAAAGAGAACTATATAGCAAAAGAAAACTGGAAAGACAAGCACTTCTTAGGAATTGTACCGAAATAACTATTATATTTCTGACTATTTCGTGACGGCTGCCTTAGGCAGAGCAGGGATGATCCAATTTCGTTTGTGGAGTGGACGCCCAGAAGGAAGTACTGCGGGTCGGGATAAAAAGCGACTGCCGGGCACGGGATTTCAATGATGTGATTATCTCTGCACACCGGCTTGTTTCTGTTGATAGAAAAAACAGTCCAGAAATAATTGACTTGATAAGAGGATAAGTTTTTCTTTACGGTTCAGTATCCTCTGGAGTAAATAGGGAAAAGTAAAAAGTGAAAGGAGGGGAGTAGGGAGAGGAATGTCTTTTTCTCCATGTATTTTCTCTTTCCTGTTTCTTGTTTATGAAATAATTCAAAGAATTGAACATCCTGTAAAAATGGCAGAGATAAAAAGCACCATGGATATGGTTATGGAGCGGGCCGCCCGGATGGCTGCCCGCGCGGTTGGTCAGCCTGATTCTCAGGAAGCAGAACGCACAGGGATGCGTCTGGCCGCTGAATATATCGGCCTTGCCTTGGAGGATCTCGGGCAGGTACTTGCC
Organism: Desulfobulbaceae bacterium; assembly: GCA_031390685.1. Classification (GTDB taxonomy): domain Bacteria; phylum Desulfobacterota; class Desulfobulbia; order Desulfobulbales; family Desulfocapsaceae; genus UBA2270. The sequence goes on along the minus strand of JANMTN010000278.1, from coordinate 1,594 downwards.
GGGCAGAAGGGCACCGAGCAGATGGCTGTGCGCAGGGGGATGGCTCAGGCCTTGTTGCGCAATATTGTCCTGCCGCGTGATGAGGCATTGATGGCCACGAGTCTTCGGGCCATGCAGGGTCTTGTGGAAATGGAGCAATCGGCAGGGGATATGGTTGCCATCTGCGCCGAGTTGAAACAGATTCTTGAGCAGTATAATCAGCATAAAGATCAGATCAGAAAGCAGCTTGAAGACGCCGTGCGCGCCCAGCTTGATCAGAAACTTGGTGGACAGCAAGGGGCTCTTGCCGGGGGCGGGATGTCAATGGATCCGGCGATGCATCCCATGTTTCAGAAGGAGTGGGCCAAAATGAAGGCAGAGTTGAACCAGCAATACAATCAGGCCCTTGATCAGCGAAAAGAGATGTTGTCGCAGCGTTTTGCCTGAGCCGTCGTTCAAGAATAACCATAACAATGAAATGTTGTGCCCCGTCATAAGGAGCCATAACGAAATGGTAAAAAAATAATGGTATTTCGTAACGGCTCCTAATGAGCTATCTGCAGCGAATAGACAAGATTCAGGCCGTATTGCGCCGGAAAAAGCTTGATGGCCTGCTGATCAGTCAGCCGGAGAACAGGCGGTATCTGAGCGGTTATTCGGCGCTTGATCACGGTATCGCCGAGACTGCGGGGGTGTTGCTCATTCCGGCCAAGGGTGATTCCTGGCTTCTGACTGACTTTCGCTTCAAGCTTCAGGCCGAGGCTGAGGCCGGTTTTCTTCATATCGCTCTCTATTCCAAGGGACTGTTGGTTTTATTGCGGGAGATGCTGCCGGATCTGGGGATCCGCACCCTTGGTTTTGAAAGCCATTATACCTTCCATTCTTTTGCCGAAAAGCTGAACGGACTGGGCAAAAAGATAGGTGTGCGGGTTGTCCCTACCACGGATCTTGTGGAAAAGTTGCGGGCAATCAAGGATGAGGATGAGATAGCAAAGCTGCGGGCCTCGGTTGACCTGAACGAACAGGTCTTTGACGAGGTGTACAACTCCCTTGGTCCCGGCCAGACCGAACGAGAGATTGCCATGGTCGTTGAGTCCACCATGCGCCGGATGGGTGCCCAGTCCCCGAGCTTTGACACGATTGTGGCTACCGGCAGCAACAGCGCTTTACCGCACGCGGTTCCCGGCCCGGCGGCCATTGAGGGCGGCCAGCCGGTGATGATTGACATGGGGTTGATCCTTGATGGTTATTGTTCTGATATGACCCGTACCTTTGTGCTTGGCGAGGCGGATGACCGTTTTCTTGTTATCCACCGCCTGGTGCGCCGGGCCCAGCTCGCGGCTATCGCGACGATTCGGGCGGGAGTCACGGCGGCCATGGTCGATACCGTCGCCCGTGATATCATTGCTGACTCCGGATACGGCCAGGCCTTCGGTCACTCTCTGGGGCATGGCGTGGGCCTGGCCGTCCATGAGGAACCACGCCTTTCTTCCCGGAATAAAAAGAAGTTGCAGGCCGGAATGGTGGTGACCGTTGAACCCGGTATTTACCTCCCGGGTTGGGGTGGTGTCCGGCTGGAAAATATGGTAGTCGTCCATGCCGACGGCTGTGAACT
>JANMTN010000214.1:0-13929 GCA_031390685.1 Desulfobulbaceae bacterium | reverse complement strand
CATTGCCGCTGTGGAAACAATGAGTGTCGCCGGCAGTGCCATGCTCCTGCTCTGGTTTACTGGCGCCACTATTGTTTATGTTTATTGGCTGGGAGTATTGGTAGTCGCCACTGCAGGTTTTTTTGTTTGGAACTGGCCGCCGGCCAGAATATTTATGGGAGATGCCTGCAGTGGTTTTTTGGGTTTTTTTCTGGGGATATTCGTAATGATGACTTCAGCCGATACCCAGATGACTCTTTGGACCTGGTTTATACTTCTCGGTGTGTTTATTACTGACGCCACTGTGACCTTGTCACGGCGGATATTGCGAAAAGAACGATTCCTTGAGGCCCATCGCAGCCATGCCTATCAGATTCTTTCAAGACGCTGGCATTCACATAAAAAAGTGACATTAGGTGTTTTGGCTGTTAATGTATTTTGGCTTTTACCTTGTGCTTTTTTTTCTATATCCTGGCCTTGTTATGGCCTTTTTTTTACACTTGTATCGTACGCGCCTTTAGTCCTTTTTTGTGTGAAGGTCGGGGCTGGTACAATCAACGAATAGAACTTTTATTCATAATTTGATGCCTGTTAAGATGGCAGCATGATTTATCAATAAGTTGTATGGCAAAGAAGTTTTTCAAATTTATCCTGTTAAATCGTTGGTCAGCCTTGCTGCATGATTTGACCTGTGTGCCGCTGGCATTTGCGCTGGCATACTGGCTGCGTTTTAACCTTGGCTCTATTCCCCCGGAATATCAAAAATCTCTCTATCAACTGATCCTTATTGCAGTACCTGTACAAGGAATATTTTTTTGGTATTCAGGTCTCTATCGTGGTCTATGGCGTTTTGCCTCAATTCCTGATCTGGTTAGAATCTTCAAGGTGACAGGACTTGGCAGTCTTGCCATTGTAGCAATTGCTTTTATTCTGACTCGTTTGCAAGGAATTCCCCGGTCCGTCCTTCTGTTGTATCCGTTACTGCTTGTTGCAGGTCTGTCTGCATCCCGGATTGCGTACCGGTGGTATAAAGACCATCGTCTTGGTTTTTCTTCTCAAGAGGGAACGCGTACGTTAATTGTTGGCGCCGGCAGGGCTGGGGAAATGTTAGTCAGGGATTTGCTGCATCGTGTTGAATATCGACCGCTGGCTTTTCTTGACGATAATCCAGAGATGTATAAACGTGAAATTCATGGCATCCCGGTACACGGGGGCACAGACAGGCTTGGTGAGTTTGTCAGGTTATTGTCTGTGGATCTTGTTCTTCTGGCCATACCCTCTGCTGATAAGGTCTTGCTGCAACGGCTGGTTCTGGAGTGTAACCAGATTGGTGTGCAGTGTCAGACCCTCCCTTCAGTTTTTGAAATGGCTGGACGTCAGGTGGATGCTGGAAAATTAAGGTCAGTCACAGTTGAGGACCTGCTGGGGAGAGAGGTTGTGGAATTGGACCATGATGCCATTGCCGGATATCTTGCCGGTAAGGTAGTGCTGGTCACAGGTGGCGGTGGCTCTATTGGTTCAGAATTGTGTCGTCAGATTGCGGCTCAGAAGCCGGCGCAACTTATTGTCTTTGATAATGGTGAGTTTAACCTCTATACCATTGAATATGAATTACGGCATAGCTTTCCTGATATTGTGTCTGCAGCTATTCTTGGTGATGTGAAAAATCAGGATCGGGTTAATTGGCTCTTTCAGATGTATAGACCAGATGTAGTGTATCATGCCGCCGCTTATAAACATGTTCCAATGCTGGAAGCTAATCCCGCGGAAGGGGTTCGCAACAATATATTTGGGACAAAGGTAGTTGCTGATGCTGCAGACAGGTTTGGAGTCGGTCGTTTTGTCCTGGTCTCAACGGATAAGGCCGTTAATCCCGTAAGCGTGATGGGAACAACCAAGAGGATTGCTGAAATTTATTGCCAGAATCTGAATAGTCGCTCCAACGCCCAATTTATAACCACCAGGTTTGGTAATGTCCTTGGTTCTGCCGGCTCAGTAGTTCCTTTGTTTCAGCAACAGATTGAAAAAGGCGGTCCGGTAACTGTTACCCATAAAGATATTACCCGTTATTTCATGACCATTCCGGAATCGGTCAGCCTTATTCTGCAAGCTGGCGCCATGGGGGGAGGTGGTGAGATTTTTGTCCTTGATATGGGAGAACCGGTTTTGATTAATGATCTTGCAAAACAGATGATACAGCTCTCAGGATTAAAGGTAGGAAAAGACATTAAAATTATTTATACCGGACTGCGCCCTGGTGAAAAATTGTATGAGGAATTATTGCACGAAAGTGAGGTATTGAAAAAAACAAGTCATGACAAACTTTTTCTTGCCCGCAGTCGCAATGTTGACTGGAATTGGCTTGAGAATCAGTTGATTGATTTAGAAAGTGTTGCCGTCTCAAGAGATGTCGAAAAAATGTTAATCATTATGCATGATATTGTTCCTGAATTTGCTGTTCATGTCTCTTGAATTCTACGCGACCAAGGTTTCATGAGAGCATTCGTCGAGATTTTTTCAAAAATTAACAAAAAAGTATTTTTGTTTGCTCCAATTATTCTCTGGGGCTTGATGGCTCTCGTGTCGGTCAATCACCTGTCTCCTTTCTGTCACGCACTACAACTATCCTCCTCGAATTTAGGCTACCTTGCTTGGAGTGCTTTTGTCTTATCAGTCGTTGTGCTCGGGCATCAATTCTGGAAAGAATTGTTCTTGGTGTGTTGTCTCTTTTTTTGGTTAGGGTGGAGTGTCGGCCCTTTTCTGGAGCCACCAGGCGACCCATTGGACCATCTTGCCCGCGGTTACTCCACGTGTGGGAAGACGTCAGTTGATTTAGAGCGAACTAATCGGGGCTTATGGCAGTACAGTATGTTGGGTAATATGCTTTGCCATGAACGATATTCTCTTCCCCCAAAAGATGTGATAAGCAGAATTGATATTGCAAATGGTGTATTTTGGGCGGTCGGTGCTTCAGTTTTGTTTGTTGTGGGGTTACGGGCAGGATTGCCTGCTAACTGGGCTTTTTTTAGTGTTTGTCTTGCCTTTTTGTTCATGGGTACCAACCAATTTAGTTATTTTAGCTATTATAGCTTCGCGTCGAGTTTTTCATCAATGTGGATTTACTGGCTCTGGATAGCTACCTTCTTTTTCAAGAAACAAGGACGCTATCTATTGCCGGGGATAGTGGCAGCAGGTTTATGTTTACCAATTCTTCTTGTCAATCATATCCAGGAGGCCATATTTTTATCCCTGATTTTGGGGGTTTGGGTTTTGTATTTTCTGGTTCGTTCAGTCGCTTTGTCTTTTTCAAAGAGTCACCATATGTCGAAATATTCAGGGTGGTGGCTGTCTCTTGCATTCTTGTTTGTTGTCTTTTTTATGTTGCCGCAGTGGTCTGTTTTTCAGGCAGGATTACGTCATCTGTTTATTTCCGATAATTGGCAAGCACACCAGGACGCAGTGGTTACCTGGCAAGGTCTGCATTTTTTCGGAAAGATCTGGACGTATCGTGTTCATGATACCCTTGGATTTTTCGGTATCTTGCCTGTCCTCATGATTCCACTCTTCATCCTTCCGAAAGTGCTTGAACAACACGACGAAAAGAAGTGGCAGATTTTGCTTCTTGGTTTGTTGCCTTTTGGTGTTTACTGCACTCCTCTTCTTAACTTTGTCTGGATTTCAAACTGCAACATCTTGGAAGTTTATTATAGAATCTGTTACAGTTCCTTGTTCTGGCTTCCAGTTTCCTTGGTCTTGTATAATTTGGGGCTGCGTGTACAGAAATGGTTACCATGGCATTCTTTACCAAGTAAAAGAATGGTGAACGGATTATTTTTGCTTTTCTGTTTAATGAGTTCTGTAGTATTAAGTTGCATACAGTCTGGGCCGATTTATGGAAAACTTGACTTTATCACTGTAGATTCAAGAAAGTGGTGGGTTGCATGGCAACCCATGATTGAAAAAGTCTTCACATGGAAAAAAGAGGAGATTGAAACTGATTATATTACCGGTTATGTGCTAAATTCCATATTTGATGTGCCTGTGAAGTATAATCAGTATAATCAGTTCGTCCTGCTATCTGTTGACCAGATTCCAAAGTGCAGTATTGAAAATATGATAAGGGATAGCAGTGACGCTCGTACAGGGTGTCTGATTAATCTGCATCGATTCCAGGCAACATGGGTTCCACAGGCAACAGGCCACTGGCAATCAGCATTGACGAAGCCTGATCTTTTTTATCAAGCTGACAAGAAAAAGGATGAAAAATTGTCAGATTATTTGCGGAAAAATACGCTGGGCAGTTGTTATGTGTTTTATTGAACGGTGGAACAAAACCGTTGTGTCTCAACTACGCAACTTTCTGCTTTTATTGCCCGCTCCAGTGTCGTGGGGGTGTCATTGGCTGTGGAGTAAATTGCTATCTGTCGAAGGTTTAGTGTCGTGAAATCTTTAAATAAAATATTAGTAATCTTTTTGGTCCCTATAGTTTTGTTAGCTGGTTGGATTGGTTATTCTCGTTTTTTTAATCATCCTTCGATGAGGTGGACCATGATAAATGTCAACCACACAGAACAGCAGGGGGATGCTCATTTAATTCAGTTTAATGGAGGCAAGAAGATCCTCATAGATGCCGGCTCTCTGCGTTCCGCTGAGGATGAGTTGATTCCTTTCTTGAAAAAAGAAGGGGTGACTGATATTGATATCGTCTTTATTACTCATTCCCATAAAGACCATTACGAAGGATTGAAAGCAATTTTGAATAATGGTATTCGAATTTCCGAAGTTTATTTTAATGTTCCTGATAAAGAACTTTGTGACAGTGAGAAGACATGGGGTTGTGATTATCAGGATGTGCTACATTATCATGCATTATTAAAGGAGCATGGAATCCCTGTTAAAGAGGCAGTTGCCGGGATGAAATTTGATTTCGGGAATGGAGGTATGTTGTCAATACTCTATGCGTATGATGGTATCAATACCCCGGTAGGCCGTTTAGATATTAATGATACATCTTTAATCATGCTCTTAGAACAGGACGGTTATAGAATTCTTTTTGCAGGGGATTTAAATTTTAAACTTGGTAGTTATTTAGCAGATACGGCAAAAGATATAGCTGCTGATATTCTTAAAGCACCCCATCATGGTACAGAGGGGTGTGCGCCGAACAAATTTTTTGAAAAAGTGTCTCCTAAGCTGGCAATGATACCATCGCCAACAAAATTATGGTGCAGTCAACGGAGCGTCAGGATTAAAAGCTGGTTTGACAGTCATGAAATTCCAACATATGTGAGTGGTTTTTCAGGAAATACTACGATAACTGTTCAGGGTAAAAAGATGAAAATTCATGAAGAGTCGTCCGGGGTAGCAGGCTGTAAGTAGATTGCACCAACTATCGCTGAGTGGCGTCAGAAGAACATTAGCTCTGTAACATTATCCTTATATTATTTTTTTTTTGTCAGGTAATACCTCATCCTCGATGAGAAGATCTTGACCACCTTTTATATCTTATGAATCCCCATATCGCTCAACCTGCTTCAATTACTGCATTGGCCCGCAGTCTCTGGCGTAATCGTCAGCTCATTGTGCAAATGACGACGCGCGAGGTTGCCGGTCGCTATAAAGGCTCTGCCCTGGGCCTGGCCTGGTCTTTTTTTAACCCCGTGCTCATGCTGATTGTGTACACCTTTGTCTTTTCAGAGGTCTTCAAAGCGCGTTGGGGCGGGAGCGGCGGTGATGAAAGTAAGACCCAATTTGCAGTGGTGCTTTTTGTCGGATTGATCGTGATGGGCCTTTTTACTGAGGTGCTGAACCGGGCACCGGGTCTGATCCTTTCCAATGTTAATTACGTCAAAAAAGTTGTTTTCCCGATTGAAATACTGCCGGTTATTGCCATGGGCACAGCACTGTTTCATGGTCTCATCAGCCTTTGCGTGCTGCTGGCTGCCTTTGCCCTCTTTAATGGGTACCTGCACTGGACTGTGGTTTTTTTCCCCCTGGTTTTTTTCCCGTTGATTGTTCTTTCCCTTGGCCTTACATGGATGCTGGCTTCTCTCGGTGTATTTCTGCGTGATGTTGGGCAAACTATTGGAATAATAACAACTGTCATGATGTTTCTCTCTCCTGTCTTTTATCCTGTGACCGCAGTGCCGGAAAGATTTCGTCCTATTATCATGGCTAACCCACTTACTTTTATCATTGAACAGGCTCGTGAAGTGTTGATCTGGGGACATCTGCCAAACTGGATTGGTTTGGGGGTATACAGTTTGGTCGCCTTTGTTGTTGCCTGGATGGGTTACGTCTGGTTTCAGAAGACGAGAAAGGGGTTTGCCGATGTCCTCTAATGATATTGCCATCAGCGTAAGTAACCTCAGCAAGTGTTATCAGATCTATGATGCCCCGCGCGATCGGCTCAAACAGTTTGTCGTGCCTCGCATGCAACGTCTGGTTGGGCAAACACCCAAACAATATTACAGTGAATTCTGGGCATTAAAAGATATTTCGTTTGAAGTTAAGAAAGGGGAAACAGTTGGCATTATTGGTCGTAATGGATCGGGAAAATCGACCTTACTGCAAATTATTTGCGGTACACTCACACCTACAAGTGGAACGGTGGAAACCCATGGCCGTGTCGCGGCGCTTTTGGAGCTGGGATCCGGCTTTAATCCGGAATTTACCGGTCGTGAGAATGTTTACCTGAATGCCGCCGTCCTTGGTTTGACCACGGAGGAGATTGATCGGCGGCTTGATGACATCATGGCTTTTGCTGATATCGGTAAATTCATTGAACAACCAGTAAAAACCTATTCCAGTGGGATGGTGATGAGGTTGGCATTTGCCGTTCAGTCCCAGATTGCTCCCGATATATTGATCGTTGATGAGGCGCTGTCAGTTGGCGATGCTAAATTTCAAGCCAAGTGTTTTGAGCGCTTGCGACAACTCAAAGAAAACGGCACAAGTATTTTGCTTGTCACCCATTCAAGTGAGCAGATCGTCACCCATTGTTCAAATGCCATCTTGTTGAATGGTGGCGCTCAAATAGAGACTGGTGAGCCAGGCAGGGTGGTTAACTGTTATCTGGATTTACTTTTCGGCAAAAAAAAGAAGCCGTTGGAAGATGCGGGACAACCGATCATTGTTCAATCTGATCTTGCCGGAAACAACGCCGTATATCATCTCAGTAACCAGAAAGATCTATTTGCAACCAGGCCTGGATATAATCTACATGAATATCGATGGGGTGATGGAACCGTATCTATTCTCGATTATTATTATGCGGTTGATGGTGAGTCATATCCATCTGCCATAACCACCGGACAAACTGTTTGTCTCGCCATATCACTTCAGTTTTATCGTGAACTGGTCCGCCCGATATTGGGTATTACGATCAAGACGAAAGAAGGTGTTACGGTTTACGGGGTCAACTCGGAGACGCTCGAATGTGATGAATTTCAAGTCTTGGGCAGGCAGGATTCAGTAGTGTATGCGGAGGCAGAATTCAAGTGCAGACTTGCTCCCGGCGACTATTTTATCTCGCTGGGCATTGCTACGCGGCAAGGTGAGGATGTAACGCCACATGATCGGCGTTACGATGCAATCCATATGCAAGTTCGACCCAACAGTTCTTTTTTTGGATTAACTGATCTTGAATTGAATCTGAGCGCCAGGCAGGTCGTTACATGAAACATCTCCTTCAGGGTTTGGGGTATATCTTTGAGCAGCACAAAAAAATCTGGCTCAGGGCCAATTATGCCAGCATTAATTACAGTGACGGAGATGAAACCGAACTGCGTATTGCCGGCATCATTGATCAAACTTCTGATCTCTCTGTCCTCTCCACTGAACTTCGTCAACATTGCACTGACTGGCCATCGCTTTATCATCTTTCAGGTTCTCGTGCGAATATTCTGAGGCCGTTTAAGGCATCACTCTCTGGTGATATCCTTGAAATCGGTGCTGGTTGTGGCGCGATCACGCGCTATCTTGGTGAATGTGGCGCAAATATTCTAGCGCTTGAAGGCAGTTTGCGTCGTGCCGCTATTGCCAGAGCCAGAACAGCAGATTTGGAAAATGTCACTGTATTGGCTGAAAGGTTTGATGACTTCAAGTGTGGTCAGCGGTTTGATGTTATTACCCTGATTGGCGTACTTGAATACGCCAATATGTTTACGTCTGGTGAAAACGCGCCCCTTGTTATGCTTGAGCGGGTGCGAGCGCTGCTCAAGCCAGGTGGCAGGCTGATTATCGCCATAGAAAACCAGTTAGGCCTGAAATATTTTGCCGGCGCTTTGGAAGACCATCTGGGGCAAGCCATGTATGGCATTGAAGGCCGTTATCGCAAAGACCAGCCGCAAACATTTGGTCGTAAAGTATTGGCTGATATGCTGGGGCAGGCAGGGTTTGCCGCGACCGAGTTTTTGGCGCCGTTTCCAGACTATAAACTGCCTGTCTCCATCGTCACGGAAGAAGGACTTGCTGACAAGGATTTTGACGCCGCCGCTTTTGCGTGGCAGACTGTTCGTCGTGATTGGCAGTTACCGGAATATGGCAACTTCTCTCTGGAGTTGGCGTGGCCGGAACTTTTCAAAAATGGGTTGGCGCTTGATGTTGCCAATTCATTTTTAATTGTGGCTTCTTCAGGTAACTGTTTAACAGAAAAGAATATTCTGGCGTATCACTACAGCACTGAACGTGCCCCTCAGTATTGTAAGGAAACCCGGTTCGTAAAGATGGACTCTGATAGCATTGAGGTTGTCTATCAGCGATTGGCAACGGCCAGGGAAGAAAAACGAGATGATAAAGGCGTAATTGGTTTTTATTGTCCACCCTCTGTGCATTACAGCAGTGGCAAAACACTTGCGTGGGAGTTCGTTCAGATCGTCACAAGGGATGGTTGGACGATTGAGGAAGTGGGCCAGTTTATAAAACGCTATGTTGCGTTGCTGGAAATATTTGCCAGTCAGGCAGGGCAATCCCTATCCCTTACCAACCCAGGTGTGTCCTTGCCTGGCAAGTTTTTTGATCTTATTCCGCAAAATATCATCATCCGGGTCGATGGCTCACCTGAGGCCATCGATACAGAATGGTTTCTGGGTGGAGATATCGAATTGGGGCAGCTCTTATTACGAGCGATGTGGACTCTTGAGTCTACTGTTACCCGGTTCGGTCATAATTCGACTGGGCAGCGCTTTTCACGAGTTACATTTGTGCAAAATGCCATCTGGGCCGCTGGGTTCGTGTTGACAAAGAAAGATCTCACCCATTTTATGGACTTTGAATCATTAGTGCAAGAGCAGGTGTCCGGTGGTTCACTACATAAGTATTTTGCTGGTTGGTCGCAACAGTTACTTCCCATTCATAATCTCAGCCAGGCTTTGACTGAACGTGACGGTCTGATTGTTTATCTAAATCAGGTTGTGGCTCAGACCGTAGTCGAGCGTGACGGTCAGATTGCTCATCTTAACCAGGCTATGGCCCAGACCGTAGCCGAGCGTGACGGCCAGATCACCTCGTTGGCCCATTTTAGAGATGAAGTATTCAATTCGACAAGTTGGCGAATGACAAGGCCATTGCGCGTTTTTATACGTCACATGAAGCGGAACAGACGTGTTGCCGACCTTGCTATATTTGTCGCTCAGCATGTTGGTGACTTGAAGAGTATGTTGAATAAAGCATTTCAGCTTTTTCAGCCTGATGTCCAGTCTGGTATGAGACAGGACATCAGGGCAACGCCAATTTCTGGTCAGATCAGTGGACCCAAAACTGACAGTTTTCTGTTTTTGGAAAAGATCCGTCACCAGGCAGCTAACCTGTTGGCGCCGCGCATACTGATCATCGCCGAGTTGAGTATCTCTCAGTGTACAAAATATAGGGTTGAGCAAAAGCAGGAAATGTTTAAAAGTCTGGGCTTTGATTGTTCTGTGCAGAGCTGGACGGATACTGATGCCTGCTTGAACGCCCTCTCCATCCACTCTCTGGTTATTTTCTATCGTGTTCCCGCATTCCAAGATGTATTGAAAATTATTGCCGAGGCCAAGCGTTTAAGAATTCAAACGATCTGGGAGGTTGATGACCTGATATTTGATCGTGAGGTGTTGGCTGGAAGTAAAAATCTTGCAGAACTGGACCAGGCTACTGTTCAAGGAGTACTGGACGGTGCACTCCTTTATCGCGCGGCGATGTTGAGCTGTGATAAGGGTATTGCCTCAACGACAGGGCTCGCCTCAGCGATGCGAAAGGCGGGTGTCCCTGAGGTCTTTGTTATTGAAAATGCCCTGGATCGGCAGACACTCATTCATGCAGAAAAAATAAAGGCAGCATCGAATAAACCAAAAGATCCTGTTGTCCGCATCGTGTATGGATCAGGAACAAATACGCATAATGTTGATTTCAGGGAAGCGGCAGCAGCTCTTTTGCATATATTGAGCACGTTCCGGGAGGTCAGGCTCCGTCTCATCGGGACTCTTGACCTTCCTGAAGAATTTACCCCCTACCAATCACAAATCGAGAGAATTTCGTTTTGTACGTTTGATGAATATCTGCGTTGCCTGGCAGAGTGTGACATAAGTATTGCACCATTGGAAGACTACATTTTTAATGATGCAAAAAGTAATATAAAATTTCTTGAAGCGTCAGTTCTTCAAATCCCTTCAGTCTGCTCACCGCGAGCAGCCTTTCGTCAGGCAATCACCTCTGGCGTCAATGGATTTTTATGTGCGACACAAGATGAATGGACTGCCATATTAACATTGCTCGTCACTGATGTTGAAATGCGGGAGAGGATAGGCCTGGCCGCCTATGATTCCGTAGTTACGACTTATTCGTCTGCAAATATTGGAGAACAGCAGCTGTTACCCATTTTAAAGGATCATAAGCGACCGGCCCACAAAATGCGCATATTGACTGTAAATATTTTTTATAGTCCGCGCTCATTTGGTGGCGCTACCATCGTGGCTGAAGGACTCAACAGGATTTTAAATGAGAGGGCGGATCTCGAAATCTATGTATTCACCACATTGCCGCTGGATGTTGTGCCGGCCTATGCACTCAGACGTTATGAGGCGGACGGGGTTAGTGTCTTTGGGGTAGGTCTTCCACATAGTGACGATGTGAAAATGCAGTTTGAAAATTTTCATGTCCTTGATGCGTTTGAAGACGTGCTTCTGGCGGTGAATCCCGATCTGGTGCATTTTCACAGTATTCAAGGAATCGGGGTTGCGGTTGCGGATCTTTGTGTGGCGAGAGGGATTCGCTATGTTGTGACGCTTCATGATACCTGGTGGCTGTGCGGTCGACAGTTCATGATTAACCAAGATGGCAATTACTGCACTCAAGAGGAAGTTGATATTCAATCATGCGCTTGTTGTGTTGATGATGCTGATTTGAATAACTACAGGCAATCCCGGCTTCGTACAGTGCTCAACAATGCGGCGCTTCTTTTATCGCCAAGCCGATTTTCTGCAGATTTTTATATCCGCAATGGGCTCTCAGCAGAGAAGATTCTGGTTAATAAAAACGGGATTCGCAAGCCTGGGGATAGTCGTAAATATCGAGGAGCAGGACCTTTGACTTTTGGGTATGTGGGGGGCAATACCGAGATTAAAGGTGTTCATCTGGTGAAAAAGGTATTTGCCGAACTTGCAGATCTCGCTATCAAACTGGTTGTTGTCGACAATACTCTCAACCTTGGCAGTTCTTCTTATGAGAAGGATTTTTTTAAAGGGGCGGGAAATGTGGAGATCGTGCCGGCATATACCCAGAATACTATTGACAGTTTTTTCTCCCGCATAGATGTGTTGCTCTTCCCTACGCAGTGCAAGGAGAGTTTTGGTCTTACTGTCAGGGAGGCGCTGGCGCGAAATGTATGGGTTGTTACCACTGATGCAGGTGGAGTTGTTGAAGATATCAGCCCTGGCAGGAATGGATTTATTGTTCCATTCGATGACGACGGTGATGCGTTGAAACAGGCAGTGTTGGATACGATACAATATTACCAGCGGTTTAATGTCGGCGCTGAGGTTTGTCTGGAAACAACGCAAATAAATTGGTTTGAAGATCAAGCAGATGAACTTGCAGGAATATATAAATATTTAATTGATGACAATGTGTAAGAAATTTGCTATTTTTTTTGACAATATTTTTCACGTTTCAATAAGCAATTATTCAGTAAGAGAGGAAAAAATGCGTATCATTCAATCTGCCTTCTTTTTGCCAGCTTTTTTTGTTTTTTCTTTGTTTTCTCAATCTCCATGTTATGCGGCGGGGTTCCCCTGGACCATGTTCCTGCCGGCTATCATCAGTTCAAATGGAAATACGTGTGGAAGTGATGTGCTTATTGCAGACCGTTATCTTGTCAACAACTGTGGGGTCGCAAAAGATACTGTCACTAATCTGGAATGGCAGCGTTGCAGTGTCGGGCAGACATGGAATGCAGAGACCAAGGGTTGTGATGGCTCTACTACTCCCTTCAATTGGTATGGGGCTAAAGATCTTTCTGCAGCCGGTGGATGGCGTTTGCCGACTGTCACCGAGCTTCGGTCCTTGGCATATTGTTCCAGTGGCGATCCTGTATATTTTGGGATAGAAGATTACAGTAATTGCAATGGTACTTTTACGCGACCAACTATTGTTGTGGAAGTATTTCCCAATGTTCCTTATGTAAATAATGTTATAAGCTCACATTATTGGTCATCAACGACGAATGCTGAAGATCCAAGTATGGCATGGGGTGTCTCTTTCTACAAAGCCAGCGTCAGCGGCTCCGGCCCTAAAGACACCAATGGATTGTCTGCTCGTCTTGTGCGCACCGCTGCTGTTACCCCCGGACTTGCTTGGAATGTTAAAACGATTGATTATGAGACAAACCACACTAACACCAGCCTCGCCGAAGGTGTCTATACGGATCAAGGAGCCTGGAAATGGAGAAATTGGCCCACTTGTCACAATGGCGGATATCGCTTTTTAACAGTTGATCTTGATCCCCAACGACACGGTATCGCCTTCTGGTCAGTGCAGATTCCCAAAACTGGATGGTATAAGCTCGAGACAAGCTATTTTGACACTCATAATAGAACCAATGATGCCGACTATGCTGTCTATGTCAATAAAACGACTGCCGAAGCTGCTGACCACACAGCAAAACCTGTATATAAAACAAGCATTAACCAGATAGGGCCAGGAAGCGTTCCATGGAGAAGTCTTGGCACCTATTGCCTACAAAAAAATGATATATCCATGCTTGTCCTCGATAACATGGATGATAGTCAGTCAGCTTCAACCGATGCCAGCCGCTGGACCTTTGTGGGTGAAGAATACAACTCAGCAAGCTGTTTATGACCCTGCGTACTCCTCTTTCGTCGTGGTTAGAAGAGCGCTGAGAGTAACACAGCTTGCCCATTTAACCTACGTTAGAGAGAGTTGCATTTGCAACTTGAATTCACCAAACTTAAATGGTTGGTGAATTCAAGATTGTCTATAGTAATTAAGATGTTACATTGTTTAAAGCAGAAATTGATTTCATCCTGGCTGTTTCTGACTGATCCCAGGTACAGGGGAATTAAAAGGTCAGGTCTTTTTGATGGAGATTATTATCTTCTGATGAATCCTGATCTCGCCAAATGGACCCTTTTCCCGCTGGTTCATTATCTGCGTACCGGATGGCGCGAAGGTCGCAAACCGAATCCTTTTTTTGACCCTCTTTTTTATCTCCGCCGATATCCCGAGATTGCTGAAGGCAATGTGGAGCCTCTTAACCATTATATCAGAGAGGGGTGGCGCCATGGCTATATGCCATCGTTTCAGTTTTTTCCTGATTATTATCTGCGGCAGGCCCCACTCATTACTGAAGCTGTCGGTAATCCTCTTGCCCACTATCTGCGTCAGGGCCATCGTGACGGCAGAAAGCCCTCGCCTTATTTTGATCCTGATTATTATCGGCGTACCTATCCAGATGCT
>JANMTN010000193.1:0-2919 GCA_031390685.1 Desulfobulbaceae bacterium | reverse complement strand
ATGGCGCTACCTATGAAAAAGCTGCGAAGGACGGGCGTCTGGCCGACAACACATAAGTCGCCTTTATGGCCATGCAGATAACCATGCCATTTAGTTACAAAGACCCAACAGCATGAACCAGCATCTTCCTTTTAATATTGTTCTGATTGAGCCGGAGATTCCACCCAATACCGGATCAATCGCCCGTTTGTGCGGGGCGACCCATACTGTTCTCCATCTGGTCAGACCCCTTGGCTTTTCCACGGATGACAAACACCTGAAGCGGGCCGGTCTTGATTACTGGCAGTTTGTGGATATCCGCTACTGGGATTCCCTTGATCAGTTCCTGGCAGCCCAGGTGGAGACCAGGCTTTTTTTCTTCACCACCAAGGTTGCGGCGACGTACACCGAGGCCCGCTTTCAACCTGGAGATTTTCTCATTTTTGGCAAGGAAACAAAAGGGCTGCCGGAAGAGATCCTCAAGCTCTATCACGACCGCTGTTACACCCTGCCCATGCCCAACCCCAATATCCGCAGCCTGAATCTGGCCATGACCGCGGGAATTGTGCTGTACGAGGCCCTGCGCCAGAATCAGATGCAGTGAGCAGTGGACAGAAAGCAGGAAAGAATAACCAAAGCGCCACTTTTTAAAAATTTTCTGTTCACTCTTTACTCTTCTCTATTCCTTGTTTTTTTAGAAAGATGTATCTTGTCGGTAATCAAAGTCAGTTCTTTTAGTTTTTCAAATTAACTTAATAGCTATTTATACATTATTATAAGGAAATTGCAGCAATGTCTAAACGAGTTTATAATTTTAGTCCAGGGCCGGGAACTCTGCCCTATGAAGTCCTTGAGCAGGCCGCCAAGGATATAGTCAATTTTCAGGATACAGGAATGGGGCTGATCGAGATGAGCCATCGCTCCAAGGAGTTCATGGCAGTCACCGCCAACGCCGAACAATTGCTGCGTGAGCTCCTGGAGATCCCCGATAATTACAAGGTGCTCTTTCTTCAGGGCGGCGCCTCCAGCCAGTTCTTCATGATCCCCATGAATCTGCTTGGACCAGGCAAGAAAGCCACTTATCTGAACACCGGAGTCTGGGCCAAGAAAGCGATCAAAGAGGCCAAGCTCTTTGGCGATATCAATGTCGCCTACTCCAGCGAAGAGCAGAAATACAACCGGGTGCCCACTGAGAACGAATATACGGTGCCGGCAGATTCCGAATATCTTTATCTGGTCTCCAACAACACCATTTTCGGCACCCAGTTTTCCACCTTCCCCACCACCGACAAGATGCTGGTCTGCGACATGTCTTCAGACATCCTCTCCCGCCAACTGGATGTCAGCAAGTTCGGCCTGATCTTTGCCGGAGCCCAGAAAAATATGGGGCCGGCCGGTGTCACCGTGGTGATCATCCGCGAAGATCTGCTGGATCGCACCCCGGCCAACACCCCGACCATGCTCTGTTACAAGACCCATGCCGACAACGGCTCCATGTTCAACACCCCGCCCTGCTTTTCCATCTATGTGGTGGGTGAGGTCTTGAAATGGTTGAAGAAACAGGGCGGAGTCACGGCCATGGAAAAGATCAACAAGGAGAAGGCTGCCCTGCTTTATGCCGCCATCGACGCCAACGACTACTATCGAGGCCATGCCGAGCCCGCCTCCCGCTCGCTGATGAATGTCTCTTTCAACCTGCCGACCCCGGAACTGGAGGCCAAGTTTATCGCCGAGGCCACCAAATCCGGTCTGAACGGCCTCAAGGGCCACCGCTCCATTGGCGGCTGCCGGGCCTCCATTTACAATGCCTTCCCGCGTGAGGGCGTGGTGAAACTGGTGGAATTCATGCGGGAGTTTGAGAAGAATAATCCAGCCTGAGCACTCATCAAGGAGATGGCTAAGTCAAAAGGCCCAAAGACGAGGCGCACGAAGACTGAGGAATGAGGCGTACTTTTGGGTACGCCGCAGTGACGAAGGATGCGGTACAACAAAGTATTTGGCCCTTTTGGCGACGCCGTTATGAACTATGATGGGGACATCATCCGCCCGCCCAGTGAGGCTGATTCGATCATCCTTCAGGTGACGGTTGGCTGTTCCCATAACCACTGCACCTTTTGCGGCGCTTACAAGGACAAACGATTCCGCATTCGTTCGGCAGAAGAAATTGCCGCCAATATCGCTTTTGCCTCCCGTTACTGTCGCCGTCAGCACAAGGTTTTCCTGGCTGACGGCGATGCCCTTATCCTCTCCCAGAAACGCCTGACAGCCCTTTTCCGCCTGATCAGGACCCAGCTCCCCCAGGTGCGGCGCATCTCGCTGTATGGCAATGCCAAGGCCATCCGCTCCAAGAGCCTGGAACACCTCCAGGAGTTGAAGGGGCTGGGGCTGGACCGGATCTACATGGGACTGGAAAGCGGCGACGATGCAGTCCTGAGCAGGGTACGAAAAGGGGAAACCGCAGACTCCATGATCAGCGCCGCCCAGAAGGTGGCCAGTGCCGGTATCTTCCTGTCAGTGACCGTGCTGCTGGGACTTGGCGGCATGGAGATGAGTCAGCGACATGCGCGTGCGACCGGAAGGGTGCTGTCAGAAATGGCCCCGCGCCAGATTGCGGCACTGACCCTCATGCCCCTAGCCGGAACGCCCTTGGGTGATCAGGTGGAAAATGGCGATTTTCTGCTCCCTGACGCCTTGTCCATGTTGAAAGAACTGAGAGAGATGGTTACTTTTATAAATTGTGACAAGGTGCAGTTCATGGCCAATCATGCCTCAAACTATCTGCCCATCTCCGGCCGGTTGGGACGTGACAAGGACGCCATCCTGGCCACCATCGATCAGGCCATGAATGGCAGGATAGCGCTTACCCCGGAATTATACAGAGCCTTATAGATTTTAGGTGCCGTTATGAAATAAGCAGTTTTTTTGCTTATTTCGTTACGG
>JANMTN010000182.1:0-5912 GCA_031390685.1 Desulfobulbaceae bacterium | reverse complement strand
TCGTCTTCAACAAAACGAATATCGTGTTCAAGCGGGTTCAACCCAAAACGTTTCAGGCTTTTCAGGTAGAGCTCCTGGACGTCAAGGGGAGATGGCTTGAGAACGACCTGATATTGATAATAATGTTGCAGGCGGTTAGGATTGTTGCCGTAACGGCCATCGGTGGGACGTCTTGATGGTTGTGGGTAAGCAGCCTTCCAGGGCTCAGGCCCCAGTGATCGGAGCAGGGTGGCTGGATGAAATGTCCCGGCACCAACCTCCATGTCATAGGGTTGTTGAATGACGCATCCCTGATCTGCCCAGTAATGGTTCAGCTCAAGAATGATATCTTGAAAATTCATTAAAATTCCTTAGATTTTAGAAAAGAGCAAAAGATTGTTCATGATTTGATTTTTTCTTTCAGCGCATGATAATAACGAGTTAAGCTGTTGTTACATTATCAGGATAGCACAAACAGCATAAGGAGCTGTAACGAAACGGTCAGAAACACAGCGGTTATTTCGTAACGGCTCCTAAAATACCACAGCCTGTATAAGTGGTAAATCCTTTTCTCGCAAAAGGGTTCACTCCTGTCAAAAATCCATATATTAATTCTGATTACAGTGATCTGATATGTTGAATATACCTGCACTTGCTCTTGTTAAAGAGGTCTTGCATACCGCAAAAACCATTGCCGTAGTTGGCTTTTCACCCAAAGAAAATCGGCCGAGTCATATGGTGGGTTGCTATTTGATGCAAGCTGGATTTCGTGTTATTCCGGTTAACCCTGGGATCAGTGAGATCTGCGGAGTTACGTGTTATCCTGATCTCGTTTCAATCCCAGAGCCTGTGGACGTGGTGGATATCTTCAGACGCTCCGAGGATGTGCTGTCGGTGGTTGCTGAGGCTATTGCCATCGGGGCAAAGGTGGTATGGATGCAGCAGGGAATCATTAATCAGGCGGCGGCGGCCTTGGCCGAAAGGGCCGGCCTGGTTGTGATTATGGATCGCTGTATCAAGGTTGATCATATGCAGTTTGGGTCAGTATAAATCGTTGAACAAAAACGTCCGTAACTTATTGTAACAATCAAGCTGGTTACAGGTTGCGGGAAATCAGTTTTTTATTTTTAGAGTTGATTCTTTCATGGAACCACAGACCTTGAGCATCCGCGGGGCGCGGATGCATAATCTGAAAAATATTGATGTGGATTTGCCGCGCAACAGTCTGGTGGTCTTTACCGGGCTGTCTGGTTCCGGCAAATCAACACTTGCCTTTGACACCCTGTACGCGGAAGGACAGCGCCGCTATGTGGAGTCTCTCTCCACGTATGCGCGTCAGTTTCTGGGGCAGATGGATAAGCCGGATGTCGATTCCCTGGAGGGGCTTTCGCCGGCGGTATCGATCGAACAGAAGACCACCAGTAAAAACCCGCGTTCAACAGTTGGCACGGTCACCGAGATTTATGATCATTTGCGGCTGCTGTATGCCCGCTGTGGCCATCCCTGTTGTCCTCAGTGTGGCGAGGAGATTCGCTCACAATCGATCGAGGAGATGGTGCAGGGCTTGCTGGCCTTGCCGGAAGGGACAAAGGTGGTTCTGCTGGCGCCGCTTATTGTCAACAAAAAGGGACGGCATGAACAGGTCCTGGCCCGTATCAGAAAAGAGGGTTTTGTCCGAATCAGGGTTGATGGCGATATTCTGTATGCTGATGATGTGGAAGCCCTTGTCAAAAACCGTCGTCATTCCATTGAGGTGGTGGTGGACAGGCTGGCGCTTAAATCATCAATCCGCCGTCGTCTCTCGGATTCGGTCACCACAGCGGTCAAATTGACGGAAGGCTTTTTATTGGCCCAGTTCCCTGATGAGGGAAGGGAACAACTGTTCAGTGAGCTTGCGGCTTGTCATAGCTGTGGGTTGTCCATGCCGGCTCTTTCCACCCAGCTCTTTTCTTTTAATAATCCGCAGGGTGCCTGTGAGGAGTGCGGCGGCTTAGGCGTAAAACAATTTTTTGATCCGGGGCTGCTTATCCCGGAACCGGCCTTGAGTCTATTAGATGGCGCCATTGCCCCCTGGGGGAGAAGGATGGAGAGCTCCTATTCTGGTCAGATGCTGGCCGCACTCGCCAGTCATTATCAGTTTTCCATGGAGACGCCCTTTCAAAAACTGCCGGCCAGGATTCAGGAGATTATTCTGTACGGTTCAGGGCGAGAGGAGATAGCCTTTCATTATCAGAAAGGGAAGCGGGCGATGCGTTCGGAGCAGAGTTTTGAGGGAGTTATCCCCCAGCTCGATCGTCGGTATCATGAGACGCAATCGGCTATGGTGCGTGAGGAACTGGCCCGGTACATGAATGAGCAGAGCTGTCCCCGTTGTCATGGCGCCCGGTTACGGCCCGAGGCCCTGGCGGTACGGATTGGCAAATGGTCGATTCATGCGCTGACCTGCCTGTCCATTGATACCTTGCTTCGTGAGCTGATCAATCTGCCGTTAAGCGTTCGTGAGCGACAGATTGGTCAGCCTATTTTGAAAGAGATCGGTGATCGTCTCTCTTTCTTGGAGGATGTCGGTCTGGGATATCTTTCGCTGGAGCGGCGGTCAGGGACCTTGTCGGGCGGGGAGGCGCAACGCATCAGGCTGGCCTCCCAGATTGGTTCGCGTCTGGCCGGAGTTCTTTATATCCTCGATGAGCCGAGTATCGGACTGCATCAGCGGGATAATCAGAAACTCATCAATACTCTGATGGAATTACGTGACCTTGGTAACAGCGTCATTGTCGTTGAACACGATACCGATACTATTCTTGCCGCTGATCATGTACTTGATATGGGGCCTGGCGCTGGAGTGCATGGGGGGGAGGTTGTCTATAATGGCCGGGTTTCCGGGTTATTGGATTGTCAGCGGTCTCTGACTGGGGCCTATCTATCCGGCAGAATGAGGATAGAGATGCCAGTCAAGCGCAGACGGGTCCGCAAGGGGAAGCAGGATACTCTCTTCTTGCAGAATGGCTCGGTGAATAACCTGAAACAGGTTGATGTCGCGTTTCCTTTAGGAGTGATGACCTGTGTCACCGGGGTGTCTGGTTCAGGCAAGAGCTCACTGGTGATGGAGACCTTGTTTCGGATGGCGCAAAAGGGGTTGGAACAGAGATTGCCCAAGGTGCAGCTGGACGGGGCGGTCCTGTCTGGCCTGGACAGTGTCGATAAGATTGTCGACATCGATCAGAGCCCCATTGGCCGGACGCCCCGCTCAAATCCAGCGACCTATACCGGCGTGTTTACACCTATTCGGGAACTTTTTGCCAGATTACCAGAGTCACGGGCCAGAGGGTATAAACTGGGACAGTTCAGCTTTAACATGAAGGGCGGGCGATGCGAGGCCTGTGAGGGCGAAGGGGTTAATAAGATTGCCATGCACTTTCTCCCAGATATCTACGTGCTCTGTGATTCCTGTAACGGGAAGCGGTACAGTCTGGAAACGCTTGATATCCGGTATCGTGATAAAAATATTCATGACGTCTTGTCCATGACGGTGGAAGAGGCCTTAGATTTTTTTCAGAATATCCCAGTACTCAAAAATCGACTGCAAACCCTCTTTGATGTGGGTCTTTCTTACATTACCCTCGGACAATCCTCGGTGACCCTGTCTGGGGGTGAGGCCCAGAGAGTGAAACTGGCCAGGGAGCTGTCAGGTCGACCTAGTGGCAGAACCTTGTATATACTGGATGAGCCGACAACGGGTCTGCATCCGGCAGATATCCAGCATTTGCTAACAGTCCTTGGGCGTCTGGTGGATCATGGCAATACCGTGGTCGTTATCGAGCACAATCTGGACGTGATAAAAACGGCTGACTGGATTATTGACGTGGGTCCAGAGGGTGGTGATATGGGCGGCAGGATTGTGATCTGCGGCACTCCCGAGGAGGTGGCAGGTGAGGCGGCCTCACATACCGGCAGGTTTTTAGGAAAGGTGCTTGAGGTTGAAAGAACGAGGATGGAATGAAGCTGAAACGATGCAGGGAATAAGGTTTTCTTTGCGTCCACCCTTTATTTGTTTTAAGGTAGTGCGTTGTGATTGGCGTTTAAGTACGCATCAGATGATGCGAAAAGAATTTTTTGTTCATTAAAAGAGGGTTGTAACAATGACTGAAGAACATGGGAATAATGGCACCGGCGAGAGTCCGGTTTTCCGGATGCAGAAGATGTATGTCAAGGACTTTTCCTTTGAAAATCCGAATGCCCCTGAGGTGTACCGGCTTCAGAATTCAGAGCCCAAGGTTGATGTGAATCTGAAATTAAATCACAAAAAACTCGGGGATGATCATTTTGAGGTGAGTCTGCAGATCACGGCCAAGATTGTTGATAAGGGAAACAATGACAAGACCATGTTTATCATGGAGATTGAACATGCGGCCGCCTACCTGCTGAAGAATATCCCGGAGGAGCATCTGGAGATGGTCCTCAGTGTTGATTGTCCAACCTTGCTCTTTCCTTTTACCCGGCAGATTGTGAGCCAGATGTCGATTGATGGTGGTTTTGTTCCCTTTTTAATGGAACCGATCAATTTTATGGGTCTGTATCAGAATTCCAAAAATCAGAAGGATGCCGCACAGCAGGAGAATTAATAAGACATCAGGAAAGGAAAATATTTCAGGGTATGTACGTTGCACGTCTCATGTAGGTTGGGTTAGGCGCGTCTTTTTGTGTCGTAACCCAACAAATATTTGTGTCGTAACCTAACAAATATATTTCCTTGTCAACACCGATGTTGGGATTGTTTGGTTACTCGATAAAGCTGCTAACGCAACCTGCGTTCTTTCTGGTAACAAATGCCAGAAGGAAACGACAAAGGCCCTTATCTTCCGTTTCGGGAAATAAGGGCCTTTGTCGTTTCCTTACTCTTTTAGCCTAAAGGGCGGTGGAGATAAAGTTATCGATGAGGGTAGTGACTCCTTTTTCGATGGCCTGGTTAAAGAGGGCGTCGTATTGTTTGTCTGCCAGAACTGATTCCGGAGATACCTTGACATCTACCCGATTGGTCCAGACCACATTGCCAGTGGCCGCTTCCTGAACCCAGATGCGCATTTGTACGACGGCCTGATCGACCTTGCCGCTGTTTTTAGCCTCTCTCCCTGCGAGCGCCCCAACGGCTCCCCACAGAATGGTATTGGCGTCACTGCCTCCGGAAATTCCCAGGATCTCCGAACCGCCATCGGTGGGATCCCACGG
Organism: Desulfobulbaceae bacterium; assembly: GCA_031390685.1. GTDB lineage: Bacteria > Desulfobacterota > Desulfobulbia > Desulfobulbales > Desulfocapsaceae > UBA2270. The sequence continues at coordinate 707 of JANMTN010000182.1, read as the reverse complement.
GCCACCGGCATTGTTCCCGATAATTCCTCCCCAGATGCCACCGGCAATCATGTTGTTCCAGGTGTCATACTGGTCAGTATCAGCAAAGCCAAAGGCAACCTGGCTGGTGGTGCCGGAGATAAAGGGCAGGATGCCTCTTTTCCATGGGGCCCAGGTATGTTCCTGCCGGGTCTTGAATTCGAGGATCCGTCCGCGGACGATATAATCAGCATTGAATTTCCGGCCAATCTTGGCGACTGTCTGTTCCGTGAGCCCATGGGTGCCGGGGCTGGCAGCGACCTGATTGTTGCGCTGGTTCTGTTGTTCGGTGATATAGCCGCGGATCTGATCTTTCATTACATCGCCCCATTCGCCGCTCAGTCCATTATCAACCTGGTCGCCTATGAGCAGAACAATTCGCTATCACTGAATAATGAACTGAGCGGCGAATGGGGCGATGTGATGAAAGATCAGATCCGCGGCTATATCGCCGAACAACAGAGCCAGCGCGACAATCAGGTCGCTGCCAGCCCCGGCACCCATGGGCTCACGGAACAGACAGTCGCCAAGATTGGCCGGAAATTCAATGCTGATTACATCGTCCGTGGTCGGATCCTCGAATTCAAGACCCGGCAGGAACATACCTGGGCTCCATGGAAAAGAGGCATCCTGCCCTTTATCTCCGGCACCACCAGCCAGGTTGCCTTTGGCTTTGCTGATACTGACCA
>JANMTN010000178.1:0-8987 GCA_031390685.1 Desulfobulbaceae bacterium | reverse complement strand
GGAATCACCCGCCTTAGTGTTTATGCCGGTGGGGCTGCGGGATTACTGGTCAGAGACCCTGTCGAGAACAAGCTTATTGCTGACGGGATTATTCCCGGGCTTATTGCCGGTGAAGAGATTCCCCTGATTCTTCAGGACAAGACCTATGTAGATGGCGCCCCCACGAGCCCGACGTACGTGCTCAACACCGATCCGACCTGGATCTGGGGAAGTCAGCCGGGGACAATTTTGCCCTGGAGTGCCGCAGGTGCCCTTCCCGTAACCGGAGACCTCTGGTGGCCTCATGTGTACATGCCGGCCCAGAATCCATTTAATCCTGACTTGAGCGGGATAAATGCCTACGGTCGATGGCATTATGGCCCCTGGTTCTGGCCGCCTACCACAAATATTCCCTTTGGGCCGGTGGTCAATGAATATTACAATCCAAACTGTGTGCCGGACGCCACCAATAACTTTTTTTGTCAGCCGCCGGAGAGACCAGGGACTCCTAATCCGTCCTGGGGCGCAGAGGCTTTCATGGATACTCCGGTAATCAATGGAACAGCCTATCCCGTGCTGACGGTTGATCCCAAGAAATATCGTTTCCGGATCCTGAATGCGGCCCATGACCGGTTCTGGAATTTACAGATGTATGTGGCGGACCCAGCCCAGGTTTTTGAGGGCAGACTGACGGAAGTCAAGATGGTTACCGCGATAACGACCCCCGGATTTCCGGCGGATTGGCCTGTGGATAACAGGGAAGGTGGCGCCCCGGATCCAGTCACCAGAGGGCCGGCCATGATCCAGATCGGGACTGAAGGTGGATTTCTGCCGGCTCCGGTGGTGCTGCCCAATCAACCGATCAACTGGAACATTGATCCGACAACCTTCACTGCCGGACTGGTGCTGCAACAGAACCAGGGCGGCGGGACGTTGATGATGGGACCGGGAGAACGGGCGGATGTTATTGTCGATTTCTCCCAGTTTGCCGGCAAGACCCTGATCCTTTATAACGATGCCCCCGCGCCCTGGCCGGCACTCGACCCGCATTATGATTATTATACGGGCGCTCCGGACAATAGATCGATGGGCGGTGCCAATACTACTCCGGTTGGCTATGGCCCCAACACCCGGACGCTCATGCAGATTAAGGTTTCGGGTTCAGGAGGCAGTGCGCCTCCAGACGACTACAATGTAACGACCTTGACCAGTCTGCAGAATGCCTTTAAATCGACCGCGACGACAAAGGGGGTTTTCGAAAGCGGACAGGAGCCGATCATTGTTGGACAAACTGCCTATAATTCCGCTTACAACAAGACCTTTCCCGCCACCTTTCCCAATTGGGGGTTGTCGAGAATAACGGATACCTCTCTGAGCTTCATGAAGGTTGACGGGTCAATAGAGTCTAAATATCCAATAAAACCAAAGGCCATTCAGGATGAAATGGGTGAAGTTTTTGATGACTACGGACGCATGAGCGCCAAGCTTGGTCTTGAGTTGCCATTCACCAATGCCGGAATTCAGACCTTTGTCCTGCAAAACTTTGTCGATCCACCTACCGAGGTCGTGGGCAAGGATCAGGTTCAGATATGGAAGATCACCCATAATGGAGTGGATACCCACCCGGTGCACTTTCATATGTTTGAAGTGCAGATTCTCAACCGGGTTGGCTGGGACGGGTTTATCTATCTGCCTGATTCCAATGAGCTGGGTTGGAAAGACACGGTCAGGGTAAGTCCGCTGGAAGATACGATCGTTGCCCTCAGGCCGGCCCATTTTAGCTTTCCCTTTACGGTACCCGAGAGTATTCGCCCGCTTAATCCGGCGTTTCCTTTGGGTTCTGCGGTTGGGTTCTCGAACCTTGACCCATTGACCGCGCAGCAGCTTGTTCCGGCAACAGTCAATGTAATGCACAACTTCGGCCATGAGTACCTGTGGCACTGTCACATCCTCAGCCACGAAGAAAGTGACATGATGCGTCCGATTGTCTTAAATCCCAACACCAAAGTTGATATCCTCTGGAGAAACACCAGGGATGGCAAAAATTTGGCCTGGTTTATGGACGGGATAACCACGGTTTCCCAAGCGTTACTGCCAGTAGAAACAGATCAGAACTGGAAAGTTGTGGGCAGGGGAGACTTCAACGGTGACAACAAGCCCGACATCCTGTGGAGGAACACGTTAACGGGTGCGAACAAGGCCTGGTATATGGATGGAAACATACGAATAGGGCAAGCACCCATCCTCCCCATTGTTGCCGATCAGAAGTGGAAGATTGTAGGTACAGGTGACTTTAATGGTAATGGTCAAAGTGACATCCTCTGGAGAAATTCCACTACGGGCCAGAACAGGGCCTGGTATATGAACAAAGTACTTTATTCGGGAAGCGGGTCAATAGCAGCGGACTCCACTCCAGGTGCGACAATTGTGGGTACAGGTGACTTTGATGGTGATGGTAAATCTGACATCCTCTGGAGAAATACCTCAACCGGGGCGGTAACAGTTTGGTATATGAACGGAGTGACTAGGAATGGTCTTCCAGTGTCAACTACACCAGAAACTGATCAGACCTGGAAAATTGTAGGTGTCGGCGACTTTAACGATGATGTTAAACCGGATATTCTGTGGAGGAACAGCGTGTCAGGCGCCAACAGGGTCTGGTATATGGACGGGATGACAAAAATTGGGGAAGCCCCACTTCTTCCCACCATTATCGATCCGAACTGGACAATTGTCAATTGACATAATCTGTATTCTTTCTGGCGGCAAATTCGTTGGGTTTTTAGCGAGAGGTTCTCGACGGATTTGCTGCCTGCCTATCGGATTCCGTCTGTTATTATATACGCGGTTAATTAAAAAAGGATCCATCTCCAGCCGGGGGTGGATCCTTTTTTCATAGGAGATCAGGAATTATTCCCGTCTCGCACATTTGATAAAAAAAGGTGACACAACCCTCATCTTTTCCTTCCTTCATTTTTTCTTCTATCCTGCCTGCTGAATCAAAAAAATCCCTGCAAGATTTAATTCGTTATTTCAATAAGATGGTTTTTCTGCGCGCAAGGCCGCCCTGTTACCATTTTCTGAATAATGTTGCCGTTGTGTCTTCTGTTGCGTATTTTGTTTCGGCGCCGTACAATCTGTAGTATTTTTGTCTTTAAGTATGTGAAGGGATTTGTTTTTTATAAAATTGTGAAAAATCTTGACAAGTGGTCTCCTCCTGCTATAAAAGAGTAAATAGTGGTGTAAAGTGGTGAAGAAGGGAGTGCAGTGGAAGAGGGTGGCGGGAGGCCATGGAAAACAGCAAACTAACAGCCAGCAGATTTCGCGGCAGGTCGGAACACGCGCTCGATATCAAGGGACGATTGAATATCCCCAGCAGGTTCAGGGATGCCCTTGCGCAGTATGATTCCGAGGAGCTGATGGTGACCAGTTGGGGTGCCCATCTTCGCGCCTTTCCTGTGTCTCAGTGGGAGATTCTGGAAAATAAGCTGTTGACCAATGGTCGTGAACAGCCGGGCCTGACCAGTTTTATCCGTCTGGTGGTTTCCGGCGTTACTCCCTGTCTCCCTGACAAGCAGGGGCGAGTGTTGATCCCTCCCTCGCTGCGCAGTGAGGCGGGAATAGTCAAAGATGTGGTCTTGACCGGGATGCTTGACTATGTGGAGATCTGGGACAAAGATGCCTGGGAGCTCGAGAATAAGGCAACCCGTGAGAACTTTGGGGATTACAAGGAGAGCCTGGCCAGATTGGGGATTTTCTGATGGAGCCTGATCGGTCAGAAGCGCCAATCCATTGTTCGGTACTGCCCGAAGAGATCCTCTCATATCTCGCACCCCGCTCAGGGTGCGTATATGTGGATGGCACTTTAGGTCTTGGCGGCCACACCGAGGCGATTTTACGTCACTCCGCGCCGGATGGCCGGGTCATCGCCTTTGAATGGGATGAGGCCGCCATTGCGAGCAGTCGGGTCAGGTTGCAGCCTTTTGCGGATCGTTTGACCATTGTCAGACGTAATTTTGCCGAGCTTGCCGAAGGACTCACCGAGCTTGGAGTGGAACAGGTGGATGGCGTTCTTATTGATATCGGTCTTTCATCCCTGCAGCTGGAATCGGGCGGCCGTGGCTTCAGCTTTCAGCGGGATGAGCCCCTTGATATGCGGATGGATATCAGGAGAAAAGTGACGGCCGCATCGCTGATTGCGTCGTGTACCGAGAAAGAGCTGGCAGATATTTTTTTTTATTACGGCGATGAAAAACAGGCCAGACCGATTGCCCGTGAGATTGTGCGCTCCCGCTTTCCAGAGAAGATTCTGACCTCTGGGCAACTGGCCGCTGTTGTGGCCCGGGCTATCCCCAGGCGTTTTCATCCGGAAAAGATTCATGTGGCGACCAAGGTCTTTCAGGCCTTGCGCATCGCGGTGAATAGTGAGCTGGAGAATCTGGCCCGGATCCTTGATGATGTGGCACCACTGCTTCGATCAGGGGCAAGGTTGTGTGTGATCTCGTTTCACTCTCTGGAAGATCGGTTGGTGAAACGAAAATTGAGAGAACTGGAAGATCTGGAGATCATTACTTCTAAACCTATAATGCCTACACCGGCGGAGATCGCGGCAAATCCCCGGTCGCGCAGTGCACGATTGAGAGTAGCGGTCAGGAAGTGACAGTTTGAGTCTTATCGAGTCTTATCATATCAGTGTATTTTTTAAGAACGAACACAGGAGCGTATCATGTTGATCAATCACTCTGCCCCAACATATTGTCGTCCCATGATGTCATCTCCGATGCGTCAACAGTTACGTCAAAAAGCCTTTGGCTTGATTGGCCAAAAAGTGTTATTGATAGCTGTAGGAAAGGCGTTGCTCCTTTTCTTCCCCTTGTTGTTTCTGGTTTATTTCTGGCTCTCTTCCTCAGCAGAGCGGAATACCGCAACAATTCTGGCTGCCGAGGAGGGGCGTTCTGTCCTCACGGATGAAAATATCATGCTCAGGGCTAAACGGGCCCGTCTTTATTCTCCTGAGAATCTTAATACGATGGCGGCAAATCAGCTGGCCCTTTATGTCCCTGGAAAGGGGCAGGTTACTCGGTTTTAGGGTTGTCAATTATTTGTTGACTGTTGTTAACAGCGGCTGAAGCAGGGTTGATATGGTCATACAGTCGCGTCGAAAAGCAAAGAAGAGCGGACGAAGCAGGTTCCCGGTTCTGTGTCTGGTCTTGATGGTTGTTGCCGGAGTTGCGGGTGGTTTTCTGTATAAACAGGAAATAACAGACCTTGCTCGCAAGGTGTTTTTTCGGCAGGGAAAGACACAGGATACGAAAAAGAATGAACGCGGTATAATCTATGACCGGAATTTCAAGGAGCTGGCCCTGTCTCTTGACCGGGTTTCAGTCTATGTAAGACCCAGAGAGTTGGGAGATATTCACGGGAGTGCCGAGCAACTTGCCACTGTTCTGGGGATGCACGAACAAGAGTTGCTGGGGCGTTTGGAAAAGGATGCGCAGCGGATCTGGTTGGCAAAAAATATCAGCCTGGAAGAAGAAAAGGCCGTGACGGATCTTCATCTTTCTGGTGTTTTTCTGGATCGGGGACAGGTTCGCTATTACCCGTATAGGAGTGTTGCTGCTCATGTGATTGGTTTTGCCGATCAGAATATGGGATTGGCCGGGGTCGAGCATTATTTTAATCGCCTTCTTAATCAGAGCAGCATCAGCCAGGATGAATTTCCCCATGTTGATTTGGCGGGACATGCCCGAACAGGCATTAGCGGTCAGCATCTTGCCTTGACCATCGATCTCAAAATACAGGATTTTCTTGAAAAATACGTGGCGGCGCTCGGGGCAGTGCATGAGGGCGCGGAGATTGCAGCCCTTCTTATGGAGACAGAAACGGGTGCCATTGTTGCCAACGCTGATTTCCCCTCTTTTGACCCGAATACATTCTATCAATATAAGAAAAAACTTCTTGTCAATATCTTGCTGGAGCCAGTTGTTATCCCTTTGGAAATACGGTATTTTTTTCAGGATGCGGCCTTGCTTCAGGCAGATTGGGACAGGTATGGGCAGAGCTATCCCTGGAGTATTACGGCAGGAGTTACAGATACCGGCAGCGAGCTTCATTTGTGGGAGCGTTTAGGTTTGAATGCTATGCCGGATCTGGATTTTTCAGTGCAGAATGGCAGGGACGATATTACTGGGCCTGAAAAAAAACCCGTGGTGCCGGGAGATGCAACAGGAACCATGCCGCTTGAGGCGACGCCTATACAGATACTTCTTGGAATGAATTATCTCTTGAATGGCAATCATCAGGTCTTGCCGCATGTCCTTGATCGTGTTCTGGAGCGAAACGGTGAGCGCGAGTATGCCTTCCGGCCGCCAAAAAGCGCGCCGCAGGAGTCGCATCATGCATCGGCGGAAATCTGGAGATTATTCAAGGCCAAGGGGCATAAAGGGGTGCTTGATTCCGTTTTTGTTGATGCCAGTGAACTCTCTTTTCAGCCGGTTGACACAGGGCATGAGCGTTCCAGTGTCGTCCGAGCCAGGGATGGCGAAGGCACGACCAGCGGCGGCGAATATGTCAGGAACAGAATGATGTTTGCTCTGCTGCCGGCGGAGAAACCAGAGCTGATTCTTATGGTGATGGTGCGTCAGCCATATCTGGAACCCTCCCTTGCCTCTGCCAAAGAGATATTGGATATTGTCGGACCAGCCGGTAAAATTCTGCCGTCGATGGTGGCCCTGCAGCAGGTGCATAAAAACCTCTCGGATATGATGAGTATGTCTGAGAGAAAAGACAGTAATTACCAGCAGAAACAAGAGAAAAAAGTCTTGGCCGGGCTGGAGACCATGCTGGAATTGCATCCTCCTTCCATGCCTGATCTTGTCGGCATGAGTTTGAGGCGGGCATTGCGGTTATTGCAGGACAAAAAGGTCAAGATCCGGATTCAGGGGACTGGGCGGGTTGTGGCTCAGAGCCCGTCAGCAGGGATACCTCTGGATGGGGTGAAAGAGTGCCTGCTCACTTTGAAAAAAGGTGAAAAAACTGATAAGACGGCACCTGTCAAAAATCAGTTAGTGATTGATGGGAAAATAAAGAATAAAGTTGAAGGTAAAAAGTAAAAAAATCAGGTAGTCTTCTTTGGCTGTTGATTACGGTTTTATCATTTGACATTCAATTTTTATTTCTCAACCATTCTCCATGAATCTTGTAAACCCTGAAAAGCAGTTTGTCCAAGAGAGTGACAGCGGCGAATATTCTCTGCAGGCGCTTTTGGACTCGGTCGCATATTCTGTTTTAGGTGCAAAAATACCAGCCGGGATAACGGTCTCTGGGGTGACGGCCGATTCGCGGAAGGTCCAGACCGGCTTTCTCTTTGTGGCCCTGGCCGGCAGCAGGACTGATGGTCATGCCTATCTGGAACAGGTGATGGCCAGCGGCTGCGCGGCATTGGTGGTGGAAGAAGGCAGAGTGACAGCGGAACAGCTTGCGGGGTGTGACCGCTGTGGCCAGTGTATGATTGTTGTTGCGGACAGCCAACTGGCCTATGCGCAGATCGCGGCCAATCTGTATGGGCAGCCAGCACAGGGCTTGACTCTTGTCGGCGTCACCGGCACCAATGGCAAGACCACGGTCAGCTATCTCCTTGAGAGCGTCTTGAGACAGCTCGGGCTGCCGGTTGGGGTCATCGGCACGGTCAACTACCGTTACCGTGATGCCGGGGGGCAGGATGTTATAATTCCCGCCCCTTTTACGACCCCTGAGCCGTTATTGCTTCAGGCCCTCCTGCGGCGGATGGCAGACGCGGGAGTGACCCATGTGCTCATGGAGGTTTCTTCTCATGCCCTGGTCCAACGCCGCCTTGGTGATCTGCTATTTGACGTGCTCGCCTTTACCAATCTCTCTCGTGATCATCTTGATTATCATCAGGACATGGATGATTATTTTGCGGCCAAGTCCCTTCTGTTTCGTGATCATCTGAAAAAAGGTGGCAAGGCCGTTATTACCCGTACCGTCTGTCATGACCCTGAAGAAGAAAAAAGGATGCGGCGGTTGGTTGAGTTATGTGAAACTCAGGGTGCTCAGGTTCTGCAGTGTGGCGGGAGCGGTGACTGTGATATTTATCCCTTGACAGTCCAGTCAGGTCTGAGTTCCACTGTTATAACCCTGCACGTTCCAGCAGATGAAGTGCAGGTTATAACCTCTCTGGTAGGTGACTTCAATGTGGCAAACCTGCAGACTGTGGTGGGGATGGGATTGGCCCTGGGAGTTAAGGCCACGGCTTTATCCTCTATGCTGGGGCATGCGTCCGGGGCACCGGGCCGATTACAGAGGGTGCTGCCAGCAGAGCAGGAAGCGCACTTTCGGCCAGCGGTTTTTGTCGATTATGCCCATACCCCTGATGCCCTGGAAAAGGTGATAGAGACTCTTGTCCTACTTGCGCATCAGAGATTGATCTGTGTCTTTGGCTGTGGTGGTGACCGGGACAAAGGAAAACGGGCGATTATGGGTGAGATTGCCGGTTCTCGCTGCGATGTGGTGATCGTCACTGATGATAACCCGCGCAGTGAATCGCCTCAGGAGATAGTTGCCCAGATAGTGTCCGGTGTCCGCTTGAGCGGCCTTGCCGAGCGGCCGTCTTCCTGGATAAGGTCTTCAGCAGAGAACGAAAAGGGTTTTCTGGTGATCCGTAGCCGTGCCTCTGCTATCGCTGCGGCCATTGCTGCAGCAACAGCAGAGGATATCGTGCTCATTGCCGGCAAAGGGCATGAGCTGTATCAGCTCAGTCAGGATGGCAGGCGTTTTTTTGATGACAGTCTTGAGGCAAAAAAGGCGCTGACCGCCTGGAGGCTTGAGAGTCTTAAGCTGGCTACCAAGGGCGTGTTGACTTCTGGCCCGTTGGTGGCAGCAGCAGAGTCTGGGGCAGTGGTCACGGACAGCCGGAAGGTGGCGGTGGGCGATATCTTTGTGGCCCTTGCCGGTGAGCGCTTTGACGGTCATGATTTTCTGGAACAGGT
>JANMTN010000147.1:0-9824 GCA_031390685.1 Desulfobulbaceae bacterium | reverse complement strand
GCCACCGCCGCCGGCACCTCCGGTTTGAGCTTGTCGGCAATGGCCAGCAGGGCCGCAAAACGGCCATCCACGGCCAGAAACAGCACCGTCTTCCCCTGCCCTGCCAGGCTGGCAACCTCAGCATCGACGTCTTCCACTCCGATCTGTCTTTCTGCCAGCAGCTGCCTGTTGCCAAGAAGGATCTCCTGACCATCCACCCGGCCCGCAACCCCCTGGCCAACCAGAGGCTCAAAGGTCTCCGGCTGCTTCAATTCACAACCCTTTGCCTTTGCAGCCATCACCAGGGCCTCGGCCAGAGGATGTTCTGAAGACTGCTCGACAGACGCGACCAGAAAGAGCAGCCTTTCATCACTCTCAGCACTTGCCACGTTGACCAGATCGGTGAGCTCAGGCCGGCCATAGGTCAGGGTGCCGGTCTTGTCAAAGACCAGCACCTGGATCTTTTCCGCCATTTCCAGGGCCTCACCGCTTTTAATGAGAACCCCCAATTGCGCGCCGCGCCCGGTTCCCACCATAATCGAGGTCGGAGTGGCGAGACCCATGGCACAAGGACAGGCAATGACCAGCACCGCAATAAAAAACCGGAGGGCCACGGTGAAATCCACCCCACCAAAGAAATACCAGGCCAGTCCGGTCAGCACGGCCACGACCATGACCACCGGCACAAAATAAAGACTGATCCGATCCGCCATGCCGGCAATGGGGGCCTTGGATCCCTGCGCCTCCTGCACCGTTCTGACGATCCGGGCCAGCAGGGTATCCTGCCCCACCTGCTCGGTAAGGACCTGCGCCGCCCCGCTTTTATTCAGGGTGCCGCAGGTAACCCTGTCCCCTTCGCCCTTGGACACCGGCAGACTCTCGCCGGTGAGCATGGATTCATCCACCACCGTCCGCCCTTTTGCAATCAATCCGTCCACGGGAATCCGCTCCCCGGGCCGCACCAACAAAAGATCTCCGGCCTCAATCTCCTCCACCAGGATCTCTGTCTGTTCCTCCCCCTTGAGCAGGATGGCCTTATCCGGGGTCAGCTGCATCAACTTGGCAATGGCATCCGAGGTGTGCGACTTGGAACGGGTCTCCATATATTTTCCAAGCGAGACCAGGGCAATCAGCACCCCTGCCGACTCAAAGTAGAGATCCATGGCCAGCAACCCCAGCCGGTGCGCGTCCCCGCCCAGCATGATCTCCACCAGATTCCAGGTGGAATAGACAAAAGCGGCGCCGGTGCCCATGGCAATCAGGGAATCCATATTGGGAACCCGCCGCAGAAGGGCCGGGATACCGATCAGATAAAAACTCCGGCCCAGCCACATGATGGGAACCACCAGACAGAACTGGATCAGGGCAAAGCTCAGAGGATGACGATGAGGGTTGAAGGCCTCAGGCAAGGGCAGCCCCAGCATCTCCCCCATAGAGACATAAAGCAGGATCGCCGCCAGCCCAAGCGACCAGAAGAGCCGCGTCTTCATGGCCGCAAGACGCAGAAGGATCTCCTGCCGTTTTCTGGCAAACTGATCAGGTCTGGCACTCACCGGCCTGGACTCAAATCCCAGCCTGGCAATGGCCTCACGAATCTGCCGCTGGCTGGTCTGGCCCTTGCGGTATACCACTTTCCCCGTCTCAGTCACCAGGTTGATTGCAACCGACACTACCCCTGCCATCCCGGAGACAACCTTTTCAATACGGGTGGAACAGGCAGCACAATTCATGCCGGTAATGGCGAGATCAAGGGTCACCTCCTCATCCTCCTCTTCCTGTTCCAGTTCAAATCCCAGGTCCTTGACCCGATCGGCAATCAGATCAAAAGAGACGATACCTGCATCCCAGACCAGCTCCATGCTCTCCGTCGCCAGATTGACTGCCGCCAGTTCAACACCTTCCAGACCCCGCACCACCTTTTCAATGCGGCTGGAACAGGCTGCACAGTGCATCCCCTTCACCGCAAGGGTTCTTTTTTGTATAGACTGCATTTGCACACCTCTACTCTTTTCAACCAACAGGCATTTATCTTGAAGTCCTCACCCCGGCATAAACGGGACAGAACATGACTGTATCAACTTAAACATCACACCATATTTACACCACAACAAAAAATCGAGATTTTTCTTACCGTTCGTGATTATATAAATATCCTCTATAATAACAACCCACTCACCAGCAAGAATGTTTACTTCCAGCGCCGGGATTGTTATTATCCTTTTGCCGATCACGAAATACCAATATTACAGTTATTTTTGAACAACGGCTCACTGTCAAATACAGAATCCTTTTCCCTTTTGCGTTCCACACATCCATGAAAAACATCTTCGCTGCCTTTGCCGCCCTCTTCCGCTGGATTGGAAAATTTTTATCCATCACCCGAAGCTTTCTGGGAAATCTTCTCTTTCTGCTGGTCATGGTTATAATCTTTGCCACCTTTCTCTCTGAAAAAAAGCCGCCGATTATTCATAACGCCGCCCTTATCCTTTCTCTTTCCGGCGATATCGTTGAAGAAAAACATATCACAAACCCAATCTCAGAACTGCTGGGTGAGCTTTCTCAAACCAAACAGACACCCGCTGAAACCCTGCTCCAGGATGTCCTTGACGCCATCCATCACGCGGCCACCGACAATCAGATCAAATGCATCCTCCTTAATCTTCGTGATCTGGAAACAGTGGGACTCGACCAGATGCAGACCATAGGCGAGGCCCTGAATCAGTTTAAAAAGAGCGGCAAAAAGGTTATTGCCGCCGAAGACTACTATAAGCAGAAGGCTTATTATCTGGCCTCCTTTGCCTCGGAGATCTATCTGAATCCCATGGGCGCTGTGTATCTCCACGGTTTTGGTTCCTATCACCTCTTCTTCCGGGAAGCCCTGGAAAAATTACGGGTCAATTATCACGTCTTCCGCGTCGGCACCTACAAATCGGCCGTGGAACCGATCCTGCGTGATTCCATGTCGGATGAGTCCAAAGAACAGATGCAAGGGATGCTGACCTCCCTGTGGTCTATCTTCACCACCGATATCACCAGACAACGCGCACTCCCGGAGGGTGCCATCGACCAATACGCCAATAACATACCCGCAAAACTTGCGGCATCTGAAGGCAGCACCGCCCGATTGGCCCTGGACAGCAAACTGGTGGATGGCCTCAAGAACAGGGAGGAGATCCGCGACTATCTGGCAAAACAGACCGCAGCTGATCCTGACCATGGATTCAGACAGGTCCCCTTGAATGTATATCTGCGCACCATCACTCCTTCCTACCAACCGTCACTGGTGGCATCTGCCAACACAATCGGGATCATTATCGCCGAAGGGATGATCCTGGATGGCGAGCAGCCCGTGGGCGCCATTGGCGGCGACACCCTGGCGGCCATGATCCGCAAGGCCCGGCTTGACACCGCTATCAAAGCGGTAGTGCTGCGCGTCAACTCCGGTGGCGGATCGGCCTTTGCCTCGGAGATCATTCGCCAGGAGATCCTGGAGCTGAAAAAAAGCAACAAACCCCTGGTGATATCCATGGGTTCCACTGCCGCTTCAGGCGGATACTGGATCGCCGCCAATGCCGATGAGATATGGGCATCGGCCGCGACCATCACCGGTTCCATCGGGATCTTCGCTGCCATCCCCACCTTTGAAAACAGCCTGGCCAGCCTGGGCATTCACAGTGACGGGATCGGTACCACGCAACTGGCCTCCGGTCTTAACCTAAGCCGCCCCTTGGCTCCGCCCCTGGAAGAAGCAGTCCAGATGACCCTCAATCATGGCTACCAGCAGTTTCTTTCTCTGGTGGCCGAGGGACGCAACATGAATATGAAACAGGTCGAGACCGTGGCGGAAGGGCGGGTCTTCCATGGAAAAGAGGCCCAGCAGCTTGGCCTGGTGGATAAAATCGGCACCCTGGCGGAAGCCATCGAATCGGCCGCAAAGAGAGCTAAAATAAAAGATTATTTAGCAAGTTACATCGAAAAACCACGGACTCTCCGCGATGAAATGCTGGGATTTTTTAAGGGAGAGCTCATCACCGCCCTGCTGCGGCAAACGATGTCTCGACCGTTAGCGCAACAGATGATTCACCTGACTGCGCCCTTAAGAGAGCTCCTGCTCTTCAACGATCCGGCAGGTCTGTACGCCCATTCGCTGATCCAAGGCGAGTCATTGCTTGAGCCTTAAGGGAAGACCAGGAAAAGCCAACCATGACCTTTTCGGCCGCCACCTTCCTCTCTCTCTGGCACGACCTGATCTGGCCGCTGTTGCGGTTGCTCGGCTTGCTCTCGGTCAGTCTTTTTCTTGCCAACCTGATCGAATCCCTGAACTGGACCAGTAAGATTGCCGCCCTGGCCCGCCCCCTGCTGCGCCTGGGGAATCTCTCCGATATATCGAGTGCCTCCTTCACCATGGCCCTTTTTTCCGGAATCAGCGCCAACACCATGCTTTCCGAGGCCTATGAGCAAAAAAAGATAACCAGAAAAGAACTGATCCTGGCCAACCTGTTCAACTCCCTGCCCACCTACTTTCTTCACCTGCCCACGGTCTCCTTCATCACGGCGCCGATGATCAAGGGAGCTGCCATCATTTATGTAGGCATCACCTTTAGCGCGGCCGTCCTCCGCACCTTTTCCATCCTTATTATCAGCCGCTTTCTCCTCCCCAGACCGGAACGGAACAACGAGATGCAGGTGGAGGGTCCAATAGAGGCAAATGACGGCTCGAAAAGCGGCTGGAACACCATTTTGCAAAAAAGCTGGGCCCGCTTTCGCAAGCGCATCCACGCAATCATCCGCTTTACCATTCCCATCTACATCATCATCTTCTGGCTCCACAAGGCAGGAATCTTCACCACCATGGAAAAGATGATGGCCACCTACCTTTCCTTTCTGCCCTGGCTCACCCCAGAATCCATGGGGATTATTACCCTGCAGATTGCCGCCGAATTCACGGCCGGCCTTGCCGCGGCCGGGGCCTTGCTCCAGGCTGGCAGCATGACCTACCGGGAAATCATCCTGGCGCTTCTGGTCGGCAATATTCTTTCTTCTCCCATCCGCGCCATCCGGCACCAGTTCCCCTATTATGCGGGGATATTCCAACCAAAGGTGGCGGCGGAACTGATCTTTTACAACCAGATCTTTCGTATCGGCAGCCTGATGATCATGGGAAGTATTTATTATGTCTTGTCGTAAGAACTGAGCCGTTGTCAAAAAAATAACGGTAACAGTGGCATATCGCAACGGCCCCTTTGGGTCCAAACTTCATGAGGACAAACCCACAATGAAACGCTATCTGGCCTTCATCCCCAATATCCTGTCCATGTTGCGACTGGGTCTTGCCTTTTTTTTCCCTTTCTGTCCAGAACATCTGTGGATCTGGCTGATTCTCGGCAGCGGCGCCAGTGATTTTCTGGATGGCTGGTTCGCCCGGCGCTGGAAGACGACGAGCTGGCAGGGAGGCCTGCTGGATGCCGTTGCCGACAAGACATTCATGCTCGTTGCCCTGACCACTTTTGCCATGACCGGCAGATTTTCCATCTGGTGGATTCCGGCAGTCATTGCCCGAGATCTGACCGTTGCCGTCGCCGCCGGGTATGCCGCGCTGATCCGCTCCTGGGAGTCTTTTCGCAATATGGGGGCACGGTGGTCAGGAAAGCTGGCAACAGCGGGGCAATTTCTCCTGCTGGTCACTGTTGTCCTTCTCCCAGGGGCAATTCCGGCTGCTCTCTTGGTTACCGTCCTTCTCAGCGCTATAGCTGCCGGTGATTATGGCCTGCTCTTCTATCAGGCACTTACACAGCAGCATACTGGCAAAAAAGAATCTGCCCGATAACCCTGTTTTTTTCACTACGCCACAAGGAATGACGAAATGATCATGGCGGCCACCATTGTTCTCTATCTCCTGTGGGTCAACGGACTGCCACCCCTTGTCAGCATGTTGTGCGGAGACCGCTGGAACAGGCCGCTTGATGGCAATAGAGTATGGAGAGACCAGCAACCCATCTTCGGGCCGCATAAGACCATCCGTGGCATCCTGACCAGCCTGCTCGGAGGAATAATGGCCGCCCCCGTGATTGGTGTTGCCTGGTGGGTTGCGTCCATCGCCGCCTTACTGGCCATGAGCGGCGACCTGTTATCCAGCTTTATCAAACGTCGTCGCACCCTGAAAAGCGGCACGGATATCGTCATCCTCGATCAACTCTTCGAATCCCTGTTCCCCACCCTGTTCCTTGGCCAGGTTCTGCAGCTCACCTGGGGGCAGATCACGGCAATTCTGGTCTTGTTCATCACCATTGCCTACTGGAGTTCCCGTTTCTGGCACTTTATCCTGTACCGGCCGCCGCTTGCAAATTATCCGCGCCAGCTCCGCTCAACGGTTCGCCTGCGGGAATGGCGGGCCTGTCATACCCCTCTGGCCCGTTGGCAGTCCTTATTCAATCTGAGCAGCTTTCTCTCTGAACAGGTCTTTCTCACCACCGTATTCAAGATGACCGGCCTGTATGAAAAAGGCCAATGCAATGCCCTGAAGATCCAGGTGGTGGAAAAAACTTTCTCTTTCCCCTCGCTGCCTGACTCTTTTGACCAGTTTCGCATCCTCCTGCTGACCGATCTCCACCTGGACGGGCTCGATGGCCTGACCGAAGAACTCATCGCTCACCTCCAGGACATTGAAGTCGATCTCTGCCTGATTGGCGGGGATATCCGGATGCTGACCTATGGTCCCATCGCCCCTTGCCTCAGCCATCTGCGCCGCCTCCTGCCCCATATCCATACGCAGCATGGCCTGCTCGGTGTGCTCGGCAATCATGATTGCCTGGAAATGGCCCCGGATTTCGAGGAGGCAGGTCTGGTCATGCTGATCAACGAATCATGGCCCATTACCAGAAATGGCGAACAGATCTGGGTAGTTGGTGTCGATGACCCCCATTTCTACAAGATGGCGGATGCCAAAGCTGCCTTCCGTGATGTGCCGGATCAGGCATTTACCATCTTCCTGGCCCATTCCCCGGAGGCATACCAGCAGGCGGCACAATGCCAGGCCCAGCTCTATCTCTGCGGCCATACCCACGGCGGCCAGATCTGCCTGCCGGAGCGGGGCCCCATCCTTACCAACTCCAGGGCGCCCCGTTTTACGGCATCGGGCAGTTGGCGACACCAGGAGATGCAGGGTTATACCAGCCGGGGCGCAGGCCCGTCCGGCATCCCTTTGCGCTTCAACTGCCCCGGCGAAATCTCGCTTATCACCCTATGCAAGGGAGTCAGTAAATCAAAGGATTCCGCGTCATCAGCATAAGTGCCGCATAAGTGCCTTCCCAAAGACAGGGTTGGAACAATATTTACTTTTCGTGAACCGCATCATTTTTAGCTATAAATCCTGTGACAGACAGGATAAACTTTGGGGCAATGATTCAGGATCAGGTCAAGGCTGATGTTCCCTGAACAACAAGGGATAAAAATATCGTCCACCTGAATGCAACTCTCCCTTTTTCTTCACGTCCCTGGGACGGATTGCACCAGACGCAGCAGACAGTATGACGAAAAAGAGCACATTCCGACACGGCATCCTCCTGGTGACAGCGGATTCAACTTTTCACAATAAATTTCATCGTACCGCTTCCACACAAATAACATGACAGATAATAACAATCATCATATCCACCAGGTAGAGGCGTGCGTCGCTTTCCTGCAAGAGAGGCTGCCCTTTATCCCGCCCCTTGTGATCCAGCTTGGAACCGGACTGGGCGACCTGGCTGATCAGGTAAAGCCTGCGCTGATCCTGCCGTACCTCGAGATCCCGAATTTCCCCTGTTCCACGGTGAGCAGTCATCAGGGCAATCTGATTATCGGCCACCTGCACGGGGTCCCGGTTATCATCCTCCAGGGACGCTTCCATTGCTATGAAGGGTATTCCAGCAAAGAGGTGGCCTTTCCCATCAGGGTTCTGGCCCTGCTCGGGGTCCGGACCCTGATCCTGACCAATGCGGCGGGTGGGCTCAATCCAGCCTTTGCCCCCGGCTCCATCATGATCTTCAGGGATCACCTGAACCTGCTGGGCGACAACCCCCTGCGCGGCCCCAATGTCGAGGCGTGGGGACCGCGTTTCCCCGATTTTTCGGTCCCCTATGATCCGGAGCTGATCAGGATCGCCCAGGAGAGCACCACCGTCTGCGGTCTTGATAAGGTGGTCACCGGCGTCTATGCCTGCATTCCCGGCCCCAGCCTGGAAACCCCGGCTGAGACCCGCTGGCTGCGTGGCTGCGGCGCCGATGCCGTCGGCATGTCCTCCATCCCGGAGATCATTGTCGCCCGTCACGCCGACATGGATGTCCTGGGCCTGTCGGTGATCTCCAATGTCAATGATCCCGACAAGATGCAGCCGATCATCCTTGAAGAGATCATCGCCGCCGCCGAGGCGGTGGGGCCGCAACTGGAACGTCTTCTTATCGAGATCACCAGGAGGATATATGCCGAAGACAGAAGACGCTGACCTGATCATCACCGGCCTCTGGCTCCTGCCAACCGCCCGGCAGCAGGACGCTATTGCGGGTGGCGGCGTGGCCGTGGCCGGAGATCGCATCATCGCCATCGGGCAGGCCCGCGAGCTTGCCGCCCGCTATCCGAACGCAACATGCATCCATGAGGAACACGGCCTGATCATGCCCGGCCTGATCAACACCCATACCCATGCCCCCATGTCCTGTTTCCGGGGGCTGGCCGACGATCTGCCACTCATGACCTGGCTGCAGGATCATATCTTTCCCGCCGAGGCCATGCTCACGCCCGAGATCGTCTATCACTCCACCCTGCTGTCGCTGGCCGAGATGATTAAATCCGGTACCACCAGCTTTTGCGACATGTACCTCTTTGCCAAGGAAGTGGCTCGGGCCACTGAAGAATCGGGAATGCGGGCCTGGATCGGCGAGGTGCTCTACGACTTTCCCTCGCCCAATTACGGCGAGCTGGCAAACGGCTTTGCCTATGTGGGCGAAATGTTCGCCCACTATCAGGACCACCCCCTGATCACCATCACCGCTGACCCTCATGCCGTGTATACCTGCTCGCCTGGTCTTCTGCAACGGCTGGGTGTCCTGGCCCGTGATCACAACTGCCCCTATGTGATCCACCTCTCCGAGAATGCGGCCGAAGTCGCCGCCTGCCGGGAACGTTATGGTTGCACCCCGGTGCAACACCTGGACAATCTGGGCCTTCTCGACGAGCAGACCCTGGCTGTCCACTGTGTCATGCTGGATGACCAGGAGATCGAGACCCTGGCCACACGCGGAGTCAAGGTTGCCCATTGCCCGGAATCAAACATGAAACTGGCCTCAGGGATCGCTCCGGCAGTCCAGATGCTCAAAGCCGGAATCACTCTGGGCCTGGGGACCGATGGCAGCGCCAGCAACAACGATGTGGACATGTTCGGCGAGATGAACACAGCAGCCAAAATCCATAAAGTTTCCCACATGGACCCCACCGTCATGAATGCGGAAACCACCCTGCATGCCGCCACCCTCGGCGGGGCAGCATGCCTGCGGGCCGCAACCGAGATCGGAACCCTGGCCGTCGGCAAAAAGGCGGATATTATAGTGCTGGATCTGAATCAGCCGCACCTGACTCCCCTCTACAATATCCCCTCCCACCTGGTCTATGCGGCCCGCGGGGCGGATGTGATCCATTCCATCATCAACGGCAGGCTGATCATGCGGAACCGTAAGCTTCTGACCCTTGATGAAGAGGGCATTCTGGCCAGCCTGGGGGAGATCGGCCTGCACATCATGTCCTCGAGTTATCGTTGTCTTTCTGCCCGAACTACTCTAATCTCTTTTGTTTGTGATTTTCCATCGGACCAT